>NZ_OZ032162.1:919464-1225952 GCF_964026565.1 Rickettsia endosymbiont of Ceutorhynchus obstrictus | reverse complement strand
GCTGAAACAAGTTCAGCATGACTATAATTTTTCTGGATTCCCGCCTTTATAGTTATAATGATATCTTCAGGTAATACTGGCGTTGTTGCAGGAAATATTTTGGCTGTTTTAAGTTTTTATAACATCATTTTAGCTATCCACGCTAAATATTAATTCTTACTCTATTACTAAATTTATCAATATATTAAGTACATATAATGAACGCACCTGCAAAAGCTAAATTTCAAATAAATATTGACCTTAATAACGATAATTTGCTTACCTCTTTCGGTAAAGCCGTTTTAAGAGATCGTTACCTTTTAAAGAATGAAAATTTTCAAGAATTATTTGCTAGAGTTTCAAGTTATTATGCGGCAAATAAAGAGCATGCACAGCGATTATATGGCTATATGAGTAAAATGTGGTTCATGCCGGCAACGCCGATTTTAAGTAACGGCGGAACGGATAGAGGTTTACCCATTTCGTGTTTCTTAAATGAAACTAATGATAGTTTAGACGATATAGTAGAATTATGGACGGAAAATGTTTGGCTCGCATCACGCGGCGGCGGAATCGGTAGTTATTGGGGAAATGTTCGTTCTATCAATGAAGTAATCAGCGGTAAAGGTAATTCTTCGGGAATCATACCGTTTATTAAAGTGATGGACTCCATGACTCTTGCCATTTCACAAGGCTCTATTAGACGTGGTTCATCTGCCGTATATTTACCGATTAACCATCCGGAAATTGAGGAGTTCATCGATATAAGACGTCCGACCGGCGGCGATATTAATCGTAAAGCTCTAAATATTCATCACGGTATAGCCGTAACCGATGAATTTATGAAAGCCGTTGAGCATGATAAGGATTTTGAGCTTATTAGTCCGGCAACTAAAAAAGTCGTCAGTAAAGTTAGAGCTAGAGATTTGTGGGTTAAGTTACTAACTACCAGAATAGAGACCGGTGAGCCGTATCTGTTATTTATTGATAGTGTTAATAGAGCTATACCGGAGCATCACAAAAAACTAGGGCTGCAAGTTAAAATGTCGAATCTTTGTAGTGAAATTACCTTGCCGACTGGAATCGATCATTTGGGCAAAGCCAGAACCGCCGTTTGCTGTCTGTCTTCATTAAATTTGGAATATTTTGAAGAGTGGCAACATGATAAAGAATTTATTCCGGCTATTATGCTTTTCCTCGATAATGTGCTAGAAGATTTTATCAATAAAGCACCTGATACTATGGCAAGAGCCAAATACTCAGCCACGCGTGAGCGTAGCGTCGGCCTTGGTGTAATGGGATTCCATTCATTCCTACAATTAAAGAATGTACCGATTGAGTCGGTAATGGCGAAAGTTTGGAATAAAAAAATATTTGAGCATATAGGGAGCGAAGCCGATAAAGCTTCAATAGCTTTGGGAGAGGATAGGGGAGCTTGCCCTGATGCGGAAGAAGTGGGAAGTAAGGAGCGTTTTAGTAATAAAACGGCGATTGCGCCGACTGCTTCAATTTCGGTTATTGCCGGCAATGCCTCACCGGGAATTGAGCCGTTTGCCGCTAATAGTTTTATTCAGAAAACTTTAACCGGTTCTTTTAACGTACGTAATAAACATTTAGAAAAGCTTTTAATGGAGAAAGGTTTTAATAATGAGCAAGTTTGGTCTTCGATTGCCACGCATGAAGGATCGGTGCAGCATTTAACATTCTTATCGAACGAAGAAAAAGAAGTGTTTAAAACTGCTTATGAGATAGATCAAAATTGGCTGATAGAGTTAGCTGCCGACAGAACGCCGCACATTTCACAAGCTCAGTCCTTAAATATTTTTCTGCCCGGTAACGTCAGTAAAAATTATTTAAATAATATCCATTTTAAAGCCTGGAAAAAGGGTGTAAAAAGTTTGTATTATTGCCGCTCGACTTCAATCCAACGAGCAGATAAAGTTTCCCATAACGTGCTTAAAGTTGATTTTAAAGATATCGAGAAAGACAATGAGAAAATTGACGATGCCGGTAAAATTGCAGAGGCAAATAAATATGACGAATGTTTAGTTTGTCAGTAAAATATAGATTTTACCGATGTCAATGTTGCGTGAACGGTTAAAATTGTTTAAAACTGTCAAGGCGGTGTTGTTGCGTGGGTCGAAATCGTTACAAAAAACACCGTCATTGCGAGGAGATGCGTAGCATCGACGTGGCAATCTAGGAAAAAAATGACAAAAAGTGCTATGAAATTTATTATTTTTCTGGATTGCCACGCTCCTTTCAGTCGCTCGCAATGACGTTTGGGGCATCCATGCAACAATACTCCTCGCAATGACGAGGTAAAATCGAGCCATGCAATAACGCCGGCTTGACCACGGTATAACACCGAAAAGTTAAAAGAATAAATAAAAGGAAATATATGTCACTACTTGATGCAAGCCCGATTTATAAACCGTTTTCCTACCCGTGGGCATATGAAGCTTGGCATACCCAGCAAAAAATTCATTGGTTGCCTGAGGAAGTACCGCTGGCCGATGACGTTAAGGATTGGAAATATAATCTCACACCCGGTGAGAAACATTTATTAACACAAATATTTCGCTTTTTTACGCAAGCCGATATTGAAGTAAATAATTGTTATATGAAACATTACTCAAGAGTATTCCAGCCGACGGAAATATTAATGATGTTATCGGCTTTTTCTAACATGGAAACAATTCATATAGCGGCTTATTCTCACTTACTTGATACGGTGGGGATGCCGGAAGTCGAATATTCAGCTTTCCTTAAATATAAGGAAATGAAAGATAAATATGATTATATGCAGCGTTTCGGTGTTGGAACAAAAGAAGATATCGCCGCTACTTTAGCCGTCTTTGGAGCTTTTACCGAAGGGCTACAATTATTCGCATCTTTCGCAATTATGCTAAATTTCCCGCGTTTTAATAAAATGAAAGGCATGGGGCAAATTATTGCCTGGTCGGTAAGAGATGAAACGTTACATACTAATTCGATTATTATGTTGTTTAAAACTTTTGTTAGAGAAAATCCGGAAGTTTGGACTGAAGAGCTTCGTAGCCGTCTTTATGAAGCATGCGCTACCATCGTGCATTTTGAAGATGCTTTTATTGAGCTGGCTTTTGAAGTAGGTGGAATTGAAGGATTAACTGCCAGGGAAGTAAGGCAATATATTCGTTATATTGCCGATCGTAGGTTAATGCAGCTGGGTCTTAAAGAAATTTATTTAGTTGATCATAATCCTTTGCCTTGGCTTGATGAAATGCTAAACGGCGTTGAACATACCAACTTTTTTGAAAACAGACCGACGGAATATACCAAAGCGGCAACTACCGGCTCTTGGGAAGAGGTCTTTGCCGAAATGGATGATAAGTAATACTCCTCTGTTTTTGGTATTGTTGCATGGATACCGGAATGTCATTGCGAGGAGGCATTGGCTTTGTTGCATGGCTCGATCTTACCCCGTCATTGCGAGGAGGGACGTAGTCTCGACGCGGCAATCCAGGAAAAAATTAGTACAAAATGCTATGTAAATTATTATTTTCTGGATTACCGCGTTCCCTTTGTTCGCGGCTTTGTTGCATGGCTCAAATTTTTGATGTCATTCCCGCGCGGTATTGTTGCGTGGATGGTTAAAATCGCTTAAAACTTGTCATACCGTGGCTTGACCCACTACTGTACGAACGTTTAAATAAAGAGGTAAAAATTCTGTCATTCCGTGGCTACGACCACGGAATCCAGCTTATAATATCATAAAAAGATTCTAAAATAAGTCTAATATGGCTTTATTTTCCTGGATGCCGTGATCAAGTCACGGCATGACACAGCCTTTTTTCAACGTTCGTACAGTAGTGGGTCAAGCCACGGTATGACATCGTACTTATAATAACCATAATACGGTAAATTATGAGCCATGCAACAACGCCCCGCCTTTAGCTAGAATGACACCAAAAATTCGATCCATGCAACAAAGCTTTTGGTCGCTTGCAATGACGGGTTTTATGGATTCACGCACTCGCCCCTCGTTTTACATTTCAATTTTCCAAATCATTTGAGTATTAATAACTAAATACCGGTACTAAATATTATCCTTCAACCAAATGAAAAGTTTTTTGAGAAAGCCGATATTTTCGTTTAATTCAATATGAAAAGATTCCTGTTGTTGTTTTAAGGCATGAATTTTTAGCATACCGATAATTGTGGAATAAATAGCCGGATTATAATCTTCGGCAAAGCCGTCAATAATATCCGGTTTGCCGATTCTAGCTTGTCTCTCAAAAATTCTACCGGCAAGTTCCTTTACTCCTCTAAGCATTGACCCGCCGCCGGTGATAATAGTCCGAGAAACAACCATTTGCCCTTTTGTTGCTTTATCATATTCTGTTTTTACCATGGTTAATATTTCTTCTACCCTTGGACCGATTATTTCGGTAAGCTTATAAATAGTGATTGGCGTATTAAGATTATAAGGACTATCAATTTGTAAATCTTCTAAATTGATAATAGAATCTTTGTCAAATGAAGATAATATTGCATTACCGTAGAGAATTTTTAATTTTTCTGCCGTAATAAGATCCACTCCAAAAACTTTGGCGATGTCGGAACTAATATGAAAGCTCCCTAGATACACGTGACCCGTATATATTAATTTACCGGCAAAAAAAATACCGAAGGAAGTGGTTTTATCTCCCATATCTATAATAAGAGAGCCGAGTTTTTTCTCATCTTCTGAAAGACAAGCAATTCCTGAGGCATAAATAGCGAGTATGATGTTAGTAATTTCAACGTGACATTTAGCAAAACAATTAACGATATTTGAAAGCATATTGCTATTTGCGGCTATAACATGCAGTTCGCAAGCTAATTCTTTACCGTACATGCCTATAGGGTTTTCAACCGCATTATTATCAAGGGTGAATTCTATAGGAAAATAATGAATAATTTCTTGATCTTTAATTTTAAATTCTAATAATGCTTTTTGTAGTAATTTTTTAACGTCTTGGTCTGAAACAATTATATTTGTAAGTTTTATTTTATAATTCACGTAATATGATTTAGTGGCAGCTCCCGATAAAGAGACAATTACTTTTTTGATATTTTTACCGCAATCTTTTTCCAAAGCGTAAATTGCCCCAATAAGGCTGCTCTCTGCACTTTTTAAATCTAATATAATACCTGACTTAATGCCTCTAGAATGATGTAAATTTTGGCTAACTATCTTAGTTTCGCCTTTTTTACCGATATAAGCAGCAATACAGGAAATTTTACTACTGCCGAAATCCAACGCCACAAAATTCGATATTTTATCTTTCATGTCTTATAATTAATTATTTTATATCTTCCTAAACATCTAAATTTACTACGTTTAAAGCATTCGCTTGAATAAATTGGCGTCTCGGTTCAACTATATCCCCCATTAACGTTGAAAAAATTTCTTCGGCACTGTCAATTTCCGTTACTCTTACCTGTAATAAAGTTCTGGTAGTCGGGTCAAGTGTAGTTTCCCATAATTGTTCGGAATTCATTTCGCCAAGACCTTTAAAACGTTGGACGGTTATACCTTTCTTACCGTATTCCGTAATAATATTTAACAGTTGATAAGGAGTTAATATATTAAATTCTTGGTTTTTAGTTAAAAACTTTAACTGCTTTTTGAAGATATTAGAGAAAGCAAGAGCCATTTTAGATATTTGCCCAAATTCAAAAGACTCTAATTGTTCCCGCAGTAATATTTTACTTTCCTTCAAGCCTCGACTAAAACGGAAAAATTCTACACTATTTTCATGAAGTAATACTTCCCAAACAGTTTTATCAAGTGAGATTTGCGTAGCATTTAAGATATCCAAGGCTTTTTGAAGATCAGCTTCCCTTTCCTTATTAAATATTTCGTTATTTAGCAAATTATTAATGGCTAAACTTTCGGCAATCGGGCGATTAAATTTTTTACTAGCCTGATCAAGTAAACCGTTAAATTTAATCACCTTGGTAATAAATTCTTCTAAATCTAGACCGGTTAGTTGCTCTTGGTCGGATAAGATCAGTGAGGCATCATTAATGGTTGATTTTATTAGATAATCTTGGAGTGCTTGTTCGTTTTTTAAATAAAGTTCTTGGCTGCCTTTTTTTACTTTATAAAGCGGTGGCTGCGCTATATATAAATATCCTTTATTAATAAGTTCCGGCATATGACGATAAAAAAATGTCAGCAACAAGGTTCTAATATGGGAACCGTCGACATCCGCATCGGTCATAATAACAATTTTATGATATCTAAGTTTTTCAAGCGAAAAATCCTGTACGCCGATATTAGTGCCAAGAGCAGTAATTAAAGTACCGATTTGGTCGGAATTAAGCATCTTATCGAATCTTGCCCGCTCAACATTGAGAATTTTACCGCGCAAAGGCAAAATAGCCTGAGTTTTGCTATCTCTTCCTTGTTTTGCCGTACCGCCGGCAGAATCTCCTTCTACTAAAAATAACTCAGAAAGTGCCGGGTCTTTTTCATGACAATCGGCAAGCTTACCGGGTAAATTAGATATCTCTAAAGCGGATTTCCGTCTAGTTAATTCCCTAGCTTTTCTAGCGGCTTCCCTTGCTGTTGCCGCTTCCATGATTTTATTGATAATTAATTTGGCTTCGCTAGGATGCTCTTCAAACCATTCAAGAATTTTAGTATGTACGGCATTTTCGACTACCGGACGCACCTCGGAACTTACTAGCTTATCTTTGGTTTGCGAAGAAAATTTAGGATCGGGTACTTTAACGGACAAAACGCAAGATAAACCTTCTCGAGCATCCTCACCTATAAACTCACTTTTCATTTTTTTATCAAGTCCGGTGCTTTTAAGATAAGCGCTAATAACACGGGTCAAACCCGATTTAAAAGCACTAAGGTGAGTACCGCCGTCGCGTTGTCTGATATTATTAGTAAAGCATAAAATATTTTCATGATAAGAATCATTCCAATGCATCGCAAACTCAAGGCTAATACCGGATTCAGGGTTATTAGTATTTATCGATATACATTGATGCACGGCATGCTTAGCACGGTCTATATATTTAACATATTCTTCTACTCCGCCCGTATAATAAAATTCTACGGCCTTTAATTCTTCAAATCTATTATCGGTTAATAAAATCTTTACTCCGGAATTTAAAAAAGCCAGCTCCCGCAAACGATGTTCAATAGTTGCAAAGTCAAATTCTATTTTACTAAAAGTTTCAACTGACGGGAAAAAAGTAATTTCCGTACCTTTTCTCTCAATAGCTTCACCAAGGCAAGCAAGCGGCGCTTCTGCCGCTCCGTTATTAAACTTAATGAAATATTCTTTATTAGCACGCCATATACGAAGCTCCAACCATTCGGATAGCGCATTTACTACCGATACGCCGACGCCGTGCAATCCTCCGGAAACTTTATAGGAGTTTTGATCGAACTTACCGCCGGCATGTAATTGCGTCATGATTACTTCAGCTGCCGAAATTCCTTCTTCTTCATGGATGTCGATAGGTATCCCGCGACCGTTATCACGCACGGTTACCGAACCGTTTTTGTTTAAAGTTACCTGAACTAAATCACAATGTCCCGCTAGAGACTCATCAATAGCGTTGTCGACTACTTCATAAATCATATGATGAAGACCGGAACCGTCATCGGTATCGCCGATATACATTCCGGGTCTTTTCTTTACCGCTTCAAGACCCTTTAAAACTTTAATAGAATCGGCACTATATGATTCCTCGATAATCAATTCTTCTATAATATTTTGTTCATTATTTGACATATATCTCACATACTGATAAAACGAATCTTACAAGTATACTCAAACTTGTAGGAAGAGTAAAGTTTTCTAATAAAGTTATTGAAAGGAAAGGAATCGTCATTGTGAGGAGTAGTTGCTGCGTGGATGGTTAAAGCATGCTCGATGTCATTCCTAGCTAAAGGCGGCGTTGTTGCATGGCTCAATATTTTTGCAAAGCAATTCGGTGTCATGCCACGGTATGACACCATACTTGTAATAACCATAATACGCAATCGGGAAGGCATAATTAAATAATTTAGAGACACTAATGAATAAGTTAGATTTTAAAAATATTTTAGAAGTAGTAAATGACTACGACGTATTCTTATTTGATCTTTGGGGAGTAGTAATTGAAGGACAATATACCTACCCAAATGTTGTAGATAACATTAATAAAATAATAGCGCAAAAAAAAGTATTTTTTGTTTCAAATGCACCTCGTAATACTTTTTCTTTATTTCAAATGGTTAAATCTTGGGGACTTAACGCTACTTCAAAAATGATTATTAGCTCAGGAGAAGTAGCCGTTGAAATGATTTTAGAAAGCTTTGATCGGTTTGTTATAGAAAAGCCGATAATATATCATTTAGGTTTTGAAGAAAATGATATAATAAACGGTATACAATGCCCGATTACTAACAATATTGAAGAAGCAAATATTTTGCTTTTAACTCTTTATCGAGATGAAAATGAAAATTTAGACTTAGACGAATTTGACGATATCCTCAAAATGTCCGTTAAACGCGGTATGATTAATCTTTGCGCTAATCCTGATATCGGTATTAACCAGCGCGGTGTATATAGATATTGTTCCGGTTATTATGCACAAAAATTAAAGCAATTCGGTGGGGAAGTAGTTTATACGGGAAAACCTTACGGCGAAATCTATAATAAAGTATTAAAGCAGTTAGATAACGTACCGAAAAACCGTATCTTGATGATCGGAGATACTTTTTATACCGATATTTTAGGAGCTAATAAACTTGGCATCGATTCTGCTTTAGTCTTAACCGGTAATGCCGAAAAATTTCATAATAAGTATCATGATTTAGATGAAAAACTAGTACAGCTAAAAATTGCCGCTGCCGAGCAGGACGTAATGCCGAGTTTTGTTATTAAGCTAAATTAGATATTTACTAGCAATATTATTTATTGATGTTAGCGTGATAATTTGCTATATCATTAAAAAAGTTGTCATTGTGAGGAAGCAATGACTGCGTGGATGGTTCAATAAAAGCAGCAGTATGTCATTCCCGCTGCTCCCTATGTCATTCCCGCGCAGGCGGGAATCCAGAAAATTATAGTCATCCTGAATTTATTTCAGGATATTTTTCAAGAGATGCTGAAACAAGTTCAGCATGACAAAAAAAGCCGGATTCCCGCCTGCGCGGGAATGACATCGAAAATTTGAGCCATGCAACAAGGCGTTCCGCGGCTCGCAATGACGATTCCGGTATCCACGCAGGCATTGCCTCTTTAGCTCTGACATTTCGGTTAAGCGGTCGTGGCGAAATTGGTAGACGCGCAGCATTGAGGGTGCTGTTCTGTAAAAAGATTGGAAGTTCAAATCTTCTCGACCGCACCAATTATATTATTTTGTCATTCCGTGGCTTGATTGGCGTTGTTGCACGGCTCGAAAATTAATAAAAAACTCGTCATTGCGAAGCCACGAAGTGGCTGCGGCAATCCAGGCTATCCCGAATGTAATGAGGGATTTAATTAGAATACTAAACAAGTTTAGTATAAAAATATGTTTAACTGGATTGCCACGTCGGCATAAATGCCTCCTCGCAATGACGATTCTGGTAGCCATGCAACAACGCCCGTAGGCGAGAATCCAGCTTTTTTTGTCATGCTGAACTTGTTTCAGCATCTCTTGAAAAATATCCTGAAATAAATTCAGGATGACTTAAAAAGTATTTTTCTGGATTCCCGCCTTTAGCTAGAATGATACCGAGAGCGTTTTTAACCATCCATGCAACAACGCCGGCTTGATTACGGAATGACATTTTTTGACCTTTGCCCATTAAGTTAACACCAAGCGTCTTTAGACCTTGTGAAGTTTTCTAAAATAACTTAATTTTGGCTCTTTTTTGCTGTAAATTATAAGATTTTTTTGAAATATGAATAACTATTCCTGCAAAAATCTTATTAATGTTCGCTAAAAAACATCTCAAAATATAAATTAATGAGAAAATTTCACAAGGTCTAGCTAGTAGGTAAAAAATTATGCCTAATATGTTCAAAAGCATATTACCTGATCATCATGATCATTTTGCTGAAATTTTTGATCAAATTAATGATCTTTTAGATGATAAGCAATTTGCTGCTGCGGCAAAAATGCTATCAGAATTGCATTATGCTGATTTGGCTGATTTTTTAGATAACGTCAACAACAGAACCTACAAAAAAATTCTTCCTTTTTTAAAAGATACTATAAAACCGGAAACATTAGTATGGTTAAATGCTAATAGTAAGCCTTTAGTAATAGAAGCACTCGGCATACAAAAAACTACGGAATTAATTAATAAGCTGGTTATAGAAGACGCTATTGAAGTAATAATAGATTTGGACGATGATACAAAACAGCTAATTTTAAACGGGCTTAATAAAGAAAAAAGGCAACAAATTGCGGAAGGGTGTACTTATCCGGAAAATACCGTCGGTAGAGTAATCGAAAGAGACTTTATTAACCTTCAAGAAAATTGGACTGTCGGAGAATCGATAAATTTTATTAAACACAAAAAACAAGATTTCCACGCGGCTATCGTAACCGATAATAAATCTCGTCCCGTAGGTATTATATTACTCAGTACTTTACTTAAACACGAAAATGAAGAATTAATAAAGGATTTAATAAATAAAGACTTTAAGCTTGCAGATGCTTTTACGGATTTAAATGAGCTAAGCTTTATTTTTAGGCAATATGCGCTAACTATAGTACCGGTAGTAAATAAAAGCGGGAAATTAGTAGGTAGCGTATCGATAAATAATATAATTTATATTATTGAAGAACAAGCCGAAAAAGATATCTTATCGCTTAGCGGTGTTCCTACTCAAGATACTTTCTTTAATTTATTTTATACGGTTAAACATCGTTTTCCTTGGTTATTCGTTAATTTGATTACTGCCTGCATGACCTCGCTTATTATCAATCACTTTAACGATACTATCTCAAAACTTGTAGCACTTGTAGTTATCATGCCGATCGTTGCCTCGATGGGAGGAAATGCCGGAACGCAGGCTATGACCGTCACGGTGAGAGCTTTAGCTAACAAAGATATTCATTATAATAATTTTAGTAAAGTAATATTAAAAGAAATTGCCGTTTGCGGTTTTAACGGTTTTGTTCTTGCTTTTATCGGCGCAGGGTTAAGTTTTGTGATGTTACTTGATACAAATCTTAGCATAATTTTTGCTATTGCCGTTATTTTAAATTTTCTTGTTGCCGGATTGTTCGGCTCGGCTATACCTATAGCATTACATTATTTTGACATAGATCCTGCTGCCGGCTCCGGTGTTTTTCTCACCACTATAACGGATGCGTTCGGCTTTTTAACTTTCTTAAGCCTAGCTTATGCTTTTTTGGTGTAACCTGCACCATTTTAATATAGACCTATCTAGTTTTATTCCTGCGGTGTCATGCCGGTGGCGACAACACCAATAACGTTCGAGAATGACATTGACAAATTAGAATTATTTAATTATAAATACTTATTATTTAGAAATTTCATTTTTCGTTCGGTATAAAATTATATGAAGCGTACATTTCAACCAAGTAATTTAGTAAGAAAGAGAAGACACGGTTTTAGAGCAAGAATGGCTACTGTCGCAGGAAGAGAAATATTAAGAAAGCGCCGTGCCAAAGGTAGAAAAAAATTATCTGCCTAATAAATTGTTTATTACTTCATTAAAAAATCAAAAAGAATTTGAGCTTGTAAATAAGCGCGGTAAAAAGCTGCATGGGAAATATTTTATTTTAGTAATAGTAAAAAATTTCTCTGCCCTCCTTAATAACTGCCAAAACACTATTTTTTTAGGAATAAAAGTTAGTAAAAAACTAGATAAAAGAGCAGTAATTCGCAATAAAATCAAAAGACGTATAAAGCATTTAACAAGACTTATTATTAATAACCCTAAATTTAAAATAACTAATTTAGGTATGATAATAATCCCTCGAAAAGGCTTTGATAAAGTAGATTTTTCTATTTTAACCCATGAGTTAAACAAACTAATTTTTCAGAATCTTTAGATGATAGTTCTTAAGCCCAATCATTCAATTATTGAAGATTTGAAAATAAGCCTGAAATAATAATGATTGGCGTTGTTGCATGGATGGTTAAAATCGCTTAAAACTTGTCATACCGTGGTCAAGCAACTAGATGACACCGTACTTATAATAACCATAATACGGTAAATTATTAGCCATGCAACAAGGCGTTCCGCGGCTCGCAATGACGATTCCGGTAGCCATGCAACAATGCTATAACGATTTAAAAAACGAATATTTATTTTTTAACCTCTCATTCTCAATTTTTTGTTTGTTTCTTTCTCTTTTTGCTTATTTAAAGTATCATTTTGATTAGTTTTTAGAGTTTTTGTTAAATCTATAACCTCTTTCTTATTATTTCTATTCCGCTTATTTAAAATATCTTTTGTGTCTTCAAAAAATTTAGGATTAGCTTCCATAGCTTTTGTTAAATTTGTATATTCTTGAGCCTTAGTAGGACACTCATAAAATGGATTCAGTCCTTTAGTAAAATCTTTTATATAATTTTCCTCACTGTTATCTATATACCGCTCTTTTCTTGTCAAAAATGCTTTTAGCCCATCGTTATTTATTTCTTCTTCAAATTCTTTTTTGATTTCACGAAACTTTTCTTGTTTATCGGTATCTTTCATTCCCCGGTAATTTTTATCTGTTATTAGCTTTTTTAAAGCTAATGTTTGAATAGTTTGTTCTTTTGTAAATTCTTCCAATTGTTTTAAATTTTTATAATTCGGGGTATCTTGTTTTTTAAACTCTTCATTTATATTTAATTTAAATATTTTTTGAACGTCATTTCTTTCTTTTTCACTAAGCCCGTCGGTAATTAAAGATACACTAGTCATTATACCGTAGCCGGTAGCTTTTAAAATAGCGATTACGTTACCGCTAACTCCTTCAATAATACCGGCTGCAATATAAGCTGCTCCACCTATATTATCTGCTAGCACTCGGCCGGTGCTTGATAAATTTTTTGAATTTATATTATATTTATTTTTATTGGGATTTTTCTGTTCTATTTGTTGCGGTATATATAATTCATTTTTTAAAGCATTTTTTAAGCCGGCTTCTAAAGATAAGATATAATTTTGCGTAGTTTTAGCATTTCTATTCTGAACTAATAAGTTATTTTCCTTATGAAGTTTACGTAAAGAGTGTATCTTTAAAGTTTTGTTTACCGCTTGAATTCCTACCCCTATTGCCGCTATACTTGCTACTGCTATAATTAAGGGAGATATAGGCATAAAAATTCCGGTAAGCGCAATTGCAGCGCCTCCAAGAGACAGCACATAGTTAAAACTATTGCTGAATAAAATTTTACCTACTTTACTATTTTTAAAAAACTCCCATTTAGGCTTTATTTTAGCAAATATCTGACCGATTTTTGATTTTTTTTCCGGGATAGTGTTTTCAAAATTGCTAGTTTGTGATTTTTTTAAAGGTAAGTTTTTTCTGCTTGGTAAGGCTAAATCGTCTTTACTCCTTTTTTCAACAATTGTTGCTTTAAGCTTTGAGATTTTTTTTTGATTTTCAATTTCTAAATCATCGATTGTGTTTTTTTTCAAATTCTTTATTTTAGTCATTGAATTAATAACCTCTATAATCTAAATTATAACAAATTATAATAGGCTCCTAAAATTTTATAATCAAATAAATACAGTAAATTATTAGTAGATTTTAATTATTAAAATGTTACTCAACCTAAAATATACAAATAAATGTCCGGAAAAGAATTAAACAAAATCGTTGCGGCTGTCTTGTTGGCTAGTTTAATTGCAATGATGGTAGGATTTATTGCGAATATACTTTATAAACCAAATTTACAAGCCTCGCATCGAGGTTATAGCGTCGCGGTAGATGAATCGCCTTCATCTCAAATTAATGCAGAGGCTGCAGAGGCGGTAATAAATATACCGGAATTAATGAAAAATGCTAATGCCGACAACGGTAAAGAAATAGCAAAAAAATGCTTAGTATGCCACTCTTTAGATAAGGATGGACCAAATAAAATAGGTCCTCATCTTTGGGATGTTGCAGGGCGTCCGAAAGCTAGCATAGAAGATTATAAATATTCCGGTGCATTAACTAAAATCGGCGGCGTATGGGATGATGATAGTCTATTTTCTTTTTTGCATAAGCCGAGTAAATACGCACCGGGGACGAAAATGTCTTTTATAGGGTTATCAAAACCGCAAGACGTAGCCGATGTTATATTATTCTTAAAAACATATGTCCATGATAAGTAACTATTTTGATGTCATTACTACATAGGCGTGGCGTTGCTGCATGGATCGAAAATTGCTATATTTTGGGTATTCTTTAAAAGTACCGCGATGTCATGCCGTGGCTTGACCACGGCATCCAGTCAGGCTTTTTAATTTTTTCTGGATACCGTGGTCAAGCCCACTACTGTACGAACGTTTAAATAAAGAGGTAAAAATTCTGTCATTCCGTGGCTACGACCACGGAATCCAGCTTATAATATCATAAAAAGATTCTAAAATAAGTCTAATATGGCTTTATTTTCCTGGATGCCGTGATCAAGTCACGGCATGACACAGCCTTTTTTCAACGTTCGTACAGTAGTGGGCTTGACCACGGTATGACACCGTGCTTATAATAACCATAATACGGTAAATTATTAGCCATGCAACAACACACCCATAGGTGTTGTTGCGTGGCTAGTTAAAAGCATCTTCTAGGGTTACCGACTAACTTTATAATATAGGATAGATAAATTAAAATGTTCAATATCTCACTAACGGAATTATGGTTAATAATAGGAGTAATTTGTTTCATTATAGAATTTGGTGCTGCTCCTAATATCGGGTTTTTATTTTTTGGTTTCGGCGCATTATCAAATGCTATCGTAACATATAATTATCCTATTTTATTAAAAGAGCAATTAACAATTTTCGGCTTACTATCTTTGTTATGGTTTATTATATTATGGCGACCTCTTAAAAAATATATTTATAAAAATAGTAACCTAAAACAAAGTAATTATTCTGATATGATTAACAAAGAAGTAGAAGTTTATAGCCCTACAATCTCTTCCGGCCAAATGGGACAAGTAAAATGGTCGGGGGTTATTATGAATGCTTTATTAGAAGAAAGTGAGCGGGAAGAAGCTAAAGCAGGCGATAGGATTTTTATTGCGGAGGTACAAGGTAATATATTAATTTGCTCAAGAACTAGTAATTTAAAATGATTCGATGTATTTTTGCGTAGATAGCTGAGGCTCATTATTGCGCGGAGGCAAAGCGTTGTTGCATGACTACCGGAATCGTCATTGCGTGCGACCGGAGGTTTTGTTGCACGGCTCGAATTTTTGATGTCATTCTAGCTAAAAGCGGGAATCCAGAAAAGTATTTAAGCGAATTATATAGTAAATTTTTATATAATTTTGTTTATTTTAAGTATTTTTTCTAGATTCCCGCTTTTAGCTAGAATGACATACGGCACTTTTTTAGAGCCATGAAACAAAGCCCCGCCTGCGCGGGAATGACATACTGCTGCTTTTATCGAGCCAGGTTTTTATACTGATTTTATTAATTGATTGGATTCTATAAACAAATTTATGAAAGAAACTTTTAATGTTAGTAAGCTTAATAACGGCTTAACTATCCTTACCTATAATATGCCTTATGTAAATTCGGTAGCGATAAATTTAATTGCCAAAGTCGGCAGTCGCTTTGAAACTCATGCAGAAGAAGGTATCTCTCATTTTCTTGAGCATATGGCGTTTAAAGGTACAAAAACGAGAAACGCTAAACAAATTGCCGAAGAATTTGACGAGATAGGGGGGCATTTCAACGCCTATACCGGTCATGAGCAAACAATATATTACTCGAAAGTGTTACCGGAAAACTGCCGTAAAGCTCTAGAGATATTGGCGGATATAATCCAAAATTCTACTTTTGCCGAAGAAGAAATCGCTAAAGAATATCAAGTAATTTTACAAGAAATCGCGCATAGCCAAGATAATCCCGATGATCTAATATATGAGAAATTTTATAATAGCGTTTATAAGGATCAGCCGCTGGGGAAGCCTATTTTAGGAACTAGTAAAACTCTCGCTACTTTTAATAAAAAACATTTTTCTAACTTTATCGATAAACATTATACCGCGCAAAATCTTTACTTATCGGTAGCAGGTAATATTACCCATGAGGAAATAATAAAGACGGCAGAACAATTATTTTCTTCTTTAAAACAAGGAACGAGTAATAATTTTGAGCCGGCAAGATATGTCGGCGGTTATTGTCCCGTTATCAAAGATTTAGAACAGACTACTTTAATATTAGGCTTTGAAGGGGTAGGATATCTTAATATGCAACAACTTTATCAAGCCCAGCTACTCGCTTTAATATTTGGCGGCGGTATGTCGTCAAGATTATTTCAGCAAATTAGGGAAAAATTAGGTTTAGCCTATGGAGTAGGCAGTTATAATAGTTCTTATTGCGATAGCGGCGTATTTACTATTTATGCTTCCACCGCTCATGATAAATTAGAATTATTAAGTACGGAATTGATAAATGAAATAAAGAAAATTATGGAATCGGTGCAGGAATCTGAAATTATTAGGGCTAAAACGCAATTAAGAAGTAATATTTACATGGCTCAGGAAAAACCTGCTTACAAATCTGAGGAAATCGGTAAAAATTATGCTATTTTTAATAAATATATATCTATAGAGGAAACTATGGAGCTTATTATGAATATAACAGCCGCAGATATTCTAAAGATAGCCGGCAAAATATTTGTGACGATCCCGACGCTTGGAATCATCGGACCGGAAGTTAAAAATGTTGATTATTATAAAACGTTATGCTCTCATGGTTTTAAGAATTGAACGTCATTGCGAGCGACTATAGGCGTTTAACGATCCAAGCAACAATGCTGCGCAAGGATGACATCGATAGTGCTTTTAACTGTCTGCATAACAATATACAAAAAAATTTTTAATAAAATGAAAAAAATACTTTATCAAGGTTCTCGTAAATCCCTATACACTTCTGAAGAAGATTTTCTTATTATCATGGCTTTCACCGATAAGACTATTTTAGAAAACGGAGAAATTATTGATACTTCCGGTAAAGGAGTGCTTAATAATAATATTTCTTCTTTTATTATGGGTAAGCTCGATATGCTCGGAATTGAAAATCATTTTATAGAAAAACTAAATATGCGAGAGCAATTAATCCAATATGTGGAAGTTTTTCCGATGCAATTATCAATTTCTTCCGTTGCTTGCGGTAGATTTGTTAAGGAATTTAGTATGGAAGAAGGGTATGTATTTGATAAACCGATTATTGATTTTAAAGTTAGGAGTCGCGAGTTAAACTATCCTATCGTTAATGAATATCAAATATTAAATTTCGGTTGGTTAACCAAAGCTGAAATTTCCGCCGTAAAAAAGCAAGCTATCCGAATATTTGATTTTTTAAGCGGCTTATTTACCGGCATCGGTATTAGGCTTGTTGAATGTACGCTTGAATTCGGTAGAGTATTTAACGGCGAAGAAACTATAATAATGTTAACCGATGAGATTAGTCCGGATAATTGCCGATTGTGGCAAGCCAATAATAACGAGAAACTTGGTTTTGAACTACTTCACGAGGACCCAAACAAAGCTTTTGAATCATATCAGTTAATAGCCGATCTTTTGAAGGAAAGAAATTAATAGGAGGGATTTATTTTGATCAAGCATATTGTGTTATTTAAATTTGCTGCTAATGTTACTGATAAACAAATAGAGCAGGCATTACAAAAATTAGGAAATTTAAAAAATACTTATATTCCGCAGATTAAATCTTTTAGCTTTGGAAAAAATTCTAGTCCCGAAAATTTAAATAAAGGATTTAATTACGTTTTTATAATGGAGTTTCTTAATTCAAAAGATAGAGCCGAGTATTTAAAGCATCCTGATCATATTAAAATTGCTAACGAGGATATTATGCCTTTAACGGAAGATGGTATAAATTCAGTAATAGTGTTTGATTATGCTTCAGAAAAAGATAAAAGCTTTGGACCGGCTTTTAAAGAGGCTATTTTATCCGGTAAATCTAAATAAGCTGCTATAGCTAAGAATAATGTTAAATGATCTGTGATATTTAGTTCTGAGGTTAGTTCCTCATAGATTTGATAATTAAGCAATTCTGTAAATTTCTTAAATATCTTGACTATTTCTAAAGAAGGATGGGCGTTAAAAGCATTTTTTAGTATTTTGATTTTTTTATTGTTATTGATATTAGAATTTAAAGTTAAATAAAGCTCTAATATTTTCGGAGTTACGCAATTCAAGCTTAAGGCTAACTCTAAATAATCAATTGCGCCTTCAGTATGATTATTCTCTACCATCATTTTTGCTGCCGATAAGTAATATTCGGCGATTTCCGAATTCATCATCGCAAATTTGGATTTATTAAGCTTTGCAAGCTTGGCTACCACAAAAGTAAATTTCTCCCATAATGCAAGTTTTCCGTAGCAATTAATAAGAATCTCTAAAACTGCACTATCAAATTCATTTAAATTATAAGCTTTACTAGCGTAGCCTTCTGCTTCTTGGTAAAAACTTTTACGGTAAAATAATATAGCGAGGTTTTTAGCGGCAAAAAACGTAAATGGTTTAGATGTTTCTAATTCTTCAAAATAGGCAATTTTTTTACTTATTTCTTCCTCGGTTTTAGCTAAAATTAAAATATAAAGCTCTCTATTTTCTTTTTTTATAGGTAAAGAAATTTTTCTCGCGATAGCACCGGCTTTACTTTTATTATCGATAATATATTCCGATATTGATCTAACAAGAGAATATTGATTATTGTTAATTTTTCGTGTAGTAAAAATATCTTGTATTTTTGACGGTAAATCGATAATTAATATTAAAATTTTAATGACAATAAAACTTATGAGTAATAACAAAATCCCGAAAGTAAGAAGTGAAAAAAACGTAGTTTCTATATGATAATCGTATAAGGTCAAAACGACTTGCGAGTCAAGCGTTTCAATAACGGAAAATCCAAGATAGAGAAGCAGAAAGATAATACAAATTGCGAGGAGTCTGAACATATAAATACTCAAAAAGTCATGCTGAACAAGTTTGCCGCATCTATTAAAAGAGATCCTGAAATAAATTCAGGATGACGCAGTACAAATTTCTCCGAATAAAAAAAGTTAATAAAAAATTCTAACTTTTCCAAAATAGCAGCGTGTAATTGCTCTTTCTCTTTTTCAGCGGAAGATTTTTTTTCTATTTTTATAAATTTTTCTAACCATCGATAATTAACAGGGAAAATTTTTTCAGTGCTTGCAATTTTACCGAGCAAATAATTGTTATTATACCTATTTAAATCGGCTAAAATATTTTTTATATCCGGTGGCAATGAGATTATTTCTATTGCTTGCAATTGTTTAGTATAATTTTGATCTTGTAAAAAATTAAATATTAATAGATTCACGTTTAATAAGTAATTACGATAATCATTTATATCAAAATTAATACTAGCGGTAGGAACTGCAGGAATAGAGGGAATAAATGAATTTACGTAATTTATTAAAGATTTAGCCGAAGAAGATTCGCTCGGTTGCTCATTTTTGCTAGTAGTCACATTGTCAATATTGTTTATAGGTAAAATATCTTCTTTATAAGGAGTAACTTCATTGCTAAATAACTTAAAAATTTCAGCTCTATTATAATAAAGCATAAAAGCAAGTAGCATAAATATTAATATTACCGCTATAGAAAAAATATTTTTATTTTTAAGATTGATTTCGGATTTTTGCATCATGCATTAATAAATTTATTATTGTATGTGAATTTTCATTATTACAATAAACCACATTTTTACTAAAAGGTCTAATTATATTTGCTACTTTCAAGCTAATAGCTATGACTAATGAGTTTTGCAACACTTCCGATAAATGATTTTGCAGTAATAATTTTTTGAATATTTTGGCGCTGTTTTGTGAGTAAAGCAAAATATAATCTATATTGCTTTTAAACAATTCTATTGGCGGTAGTTGCTCTAAATATTTTACGTTATAGATAATTTGCCTCTTTATTTGGGATGGTAAATCGTGAGTGATTTCGTTGGAAGATAAATATATTGTTTGATTATATAACCGGCTTGGAAAATGCTTAATCAAATCATCGACGTTTTTTGCGGCGTATTTTACTATAAAACCGCTACGCTCTAAAATTGCCTTTGAAGCTTCTCCTACTACCCAAATGTTATAGTTATTATTTTGCCATTCTCTAAGGATATTGGCAGCATATTTACTAGTTATAATTATATTAGAATAATTACCGAGAATTTCTGGAGAAAGGTTTAAATTTTTATACTCGATTAAAGGGCAGTGGATATAATGAAAGCCTAAATTATTGATATTATGCTTTGCTATTTCTTCAATAGTCTCTTTATTTCCTTCGATACTTCTAGTAAGTAAAACATATTTCATATCACATACTAATAATTGCAGAATTTGGTATAGCAAAGAGCTATTGTAGTATAGACATTAAATTTTAGAGCGAGCTTGCACAGCGTACACTTGTACGTGAGCACAAGCGAGACTCACAAAATTTGATGTATAGACTGCAATAGATCGAAACTATATTATTCAAACGGTTGGCGTAGAGTAATAGCAGCTGACAAAGTCCCTTCGTCTAGATAATCTAATTCGCCGCCGATAGGTATACCGCTGGCTAGGCGTGAAATCTTAGCAGGATGGGATTTTAAATATTCGGTAATAAAATAAGCGGTGGTTTGACCTTCTAGCGTGGAATTGGTGGCTATAATAACTTCCTCGATATTTTCTTCTCGGCATCTAGTAAGCAACTCCGGTAACCTTAATACTGAAGGGTTTTGCCTAGCTGCCGCCGATAAATTATGACCTAGCACATGATACCCGCCTTTAAAAATACCGCTACGTTCCATAGCCCATAATTCCGCCACCGTTTCCACGATAGCAATAACGGCTTTATCTCGCACCGGAGATGAACAAATACGGCAGATATTAGTGGTATCCATATTGCCGCAAATCTCGCATTTTACTATTTTATTTTCGACATTTATTAAATTAGTAATTAATCCTTTCAATCTTACGTCTTTATCTTGTAACAGATATAAAACAATGCGCCGAGCAGAGCGTCCGCCAAGACCGGGCAGCTTAGAAAAAAGATAGATTAATTGCTCTATTTCGTTGGTATCGTTCATATATTATACTCAAATATAATCTGAAAAGTTGAGATTGATGTCATTCCTAGCTGCGGCGGGCTTTGTTGCCTGGCTCGAATTTTTGATGTCATTCCCGCGCAGGCGGGAATGACATTATAAGCAATATACTAAGTTTTAATAACTACCGTACCGGCAATTTTATCATGCAAAGCTTGCCTTTGCGAAGAAAAAAGAACAAGCCAAATGCCGATTGGAAAAGTCATATACCCTAAAAATCTTCTTATTAACTGCCATATTGTCGGCTTTGCAAGAGTTGCTGCATCAACTATTTTCATATGCATAATCATTTTACTAAGCGTTGCACCCTTATAATACCAAAATCCGACAAAATAAGAACCGAGTATTGTTAAGTTAGTGATGAGCATGGAAATATTATATGAGAGATATTTGTTAAAATTACCGGCTTGAAGATAATCCGCAAATTCCGGTCTTACGGTCGCGATAAACATTTGGGCATAATTATATAGCTCGATATTATGTTTAATAAAATAGTCTTTATAGAAAAAAACCATTAAACTCGAAGAACAATAATGTAAAATAGGAAATGTTACGAGTGATAATAAAGCTAAATCTAAAGCCGAAGAAAAAATCCGTGGAATTAATTTAGGATAAATAATTTGTTTTTTCATTATTAATTATTTTTATTTATATGATACAGATATTACTAAATATATGTACAAACTTCTAGTATTATCAGTTAATAATATGAATTAAGGTAGATATCATTGCGTGTGGATGGTTATTGTGAGGATAGTCAAACGTTCTCGATGTCATTCCCGCGTAGGCGGGGCGTTGTTGCACGGCTCGAAAATTAATAAAAAACTCGTCATTGCGAAGCCACGAAGTGGCTGTGGCAATCCAGGCTATCCCGAATGTAATGAGGGATTTAATTAGAATACTAAACAAGTTTAGTATAAAAATATGTTTATACTTGATTGCCACGTCGGCATAAATGCCTCCTCGCAATGACGATTCTGGTAGCCATGCAACAACGCCCGTAGGCGGGAATCCAGGCTTTTTTGTCATGCTGAACTTGGTTCAGCATCTCATTAATAGATCCTGAAATAAATTCAGGATGACTATTAATTTTCTGGATTCCCGCCTGCGCGGGAATGACATACTGTTGTTTTATCGAGCCATGCAACAATGCCTGTCCCTCCTCGCAATGACGGTTTTTGTTCTTTAAATTTTAAAATATTAACATGACACCATTTGAAACATATAGCTTATTATTTGTTGATAGTTTTGTTGCTAATCTTGCTATAGGATTTCAGCGCGAACTAATATTTCATTCGATGAAAATGTTTGGCATTTACAATCCTTTAATGATGCTGTTAGTAGCTGTTTGCGCCTGCCTTGCCGCTATTACCGTAAATTATATTTTCGGCAGAATATTACTAAATATTTTTTATTTTTCTAAAGATGAGAAAAATATCCTAAGACATAAAAAATTTGCACAATTTTGTTTAAAATATGATGTAATTTTGCTTTCTTTAATAATTTTTCCTTTTTGGGGAAGTTTTATTTCTTTATTTGCCGGTTTTTTTAGAATAAATTTTTTAAAGCTTTTAAGCGTTGGTTGTATAGTGAAAGCATGTTATTATGGAATCGTATTGTATACTTCGTTAATGTAAAAAGCTGTCATACCGTGGCTTGACCACGGTATCCAGTACTTATTTTTTTCTGGACCCCGTGGTCAAGCCACGGGGTGACAATATCATTAACTATTAAATAAAATATCTAACCTTATGAAAAAACTAGATAAAACAAATTCACATAGACAACATAAAGTAGCAACTTTAATAAATGAAGCTTTAATTGAAATATTAAGGCGTGGACGAATGCTTGACGGGCGGCTTCTTGATTGTCCGGTAACGATCACAAAAGTTTTAGTAACGGGGGATTTGAAACTCGCAAATTGTTATTTTTTGCCTTTTAATACTAATTTGAAAGAAGCAGAGCTTATGGAAGCTTTGAATAATTCCAAAAATGCTATACGAAATTTTATAACTCAGAAAATTAACATGAAATTTTCTCCGGATATTCGGTTTCATTATGATCACGGGTTTGATAACGCCGCTGAAGTAGAACGTTTATTAAAACAAGCGAAAATTACGGAGAATATTTAATGGAGACTATTTAATAATGGTTAGGCATCCTGCTAAATATTTTTTGTACAAAAAAAAGAACGGCTTATCGTTATTTTTTAATTTTTTGGCCTTTAGTTTAGTTATTGCCGCTTTTATATTTATCTCTTGGGGCTTGAAGGAAATGACCCAGCCGCTAAATACTCTAACGCTTGATCCGGTTTCCCTTGAATATAGTAATTTAATAGGCTACTCTTTTAGGACCCTATTGCGTATGATGATTGCAATGGTCATCTCTTTAATTTTCACTCTGATATATGCAACGCTTGCCGCTAAAAACCCTAAGCTAGAGCAAATTTTAATTCCATTATTAGATATTTTGCAGTCGGTACCGATTCTCGGCTATATTTCATTTACCGTTACGGCTTTCTTAGCTCTTTTCCCTTCTAGTATTATGGGGGCGGAATGTGCAGCTATATTTGCTATTTTCACCTCGCAAGTCTGGAATATGATTTTTAGTTGTTATCAATCGTTTAAAACCGTGCCGGCAGAATTAAACGATGCGGCTAGTATTTTTAAAATGTCAGGGTGGCGCAAATTTTGGCAAATAGAAGTTCCTTTTGCTATTCCTTCTTTAGTGTGGAATATGGTGGTGTCAATGTCTAGTAGTTGGTTTTTTGTAGTAGCTTCCGAGGTAATTATGGTAGGTAATAACAAAATTACCTTGCCCGGTATCGGGTCATATATATATTTAGCAATCGGGCAACAAAATACGGCGGCAATTTTATACGCGGTGCTAGCAATGTCGCTAATAATTATATTATATGATCAGTTATTATTGCGTCCGTTAATAGTATGGTCGGATAGGTTTCGTTATGAAACCTCCACCGGAATTAAAGCAACTTATTCATGGGTATTAACTATATTTCAAAGAAGTATAATTGTTAAAAAAATTTTTTCGCCTTTAATATATGTTGCAGAATTTCTTCTTTATTTCCCTTTATTTAACGGTGTAAATAACCTTGCAGTAAACACTCCCGAAATTACGGAAAATAATCGTAATAAATTATGGTTAAATTATCTATGGTATTTCATATTAATTGTTAGCGGAGCGGTTGCTCTTTTTTATATAGGTTCTTTTTTACGTAATATAGGTTGGCATGAAATTGTTAAAGTATTTATTCTAGCCTCGATTACTCTATTGCGGATTATAGTTTTGATAATTCTTGCTTCGCTATTTTGGGTGCCTATCGGTATATATATCGGACTTCGTCCTCGGTTAACGGCAATTATCCAGCCCTTTACTCAATTCTTTGCCGCCTTCCCGATAAATTTATTATTCCCGATAGTTTTTATTATAATCACTAAATATGATTTAAATCCTAATATTTGGCTTAGCCCTTTAATGATTATGGGTACGCAGTGGTATATATTATTTAACGTTATAGTCGGGGTATCGTCTTTGCCTAGTGAGCTTAAAGACGCGACAAAAATTTTAAACGTCAAAGGTTTAGAATGGTGGAAAGAAGTAATGTTACCGGCAATTACCCCTTATTTTATTGTAGGTAGCATTACCGCTTGCGGCGGAGCGTGGAATGCAAGTATTGTTGCTGAGGTTATTAATTTCGGTGATCAAAAAATAGTAGCTAAAGGTCTTGGCAGTTATATAGCAGAAATGACGGTAGCGGCGGATTTTAACAAAATAATTTTAGGGGTCGGAATGATGTCGCTATTTGTCGTGCTAATAAACCGGTTATTTTGGCAGCCCATTAATGAGTATTCTAATAAGAGATTCCAGCTATAGGCAACTGATCCCCTATATTTAGAAATTCGCTAAAATCTCCGGCAATTTTCGATGTCATTCCCCCGCGAAGGCGGGAATCCAGTCTTTCCTTTCAGGACGACTTAAAAGTATTTTTCTAGATTCTCGCTTTTGCGGGAATGATATAGAGTGCAGGCATGATACCGTACATCGAACTAATACCTACAATTTCCTCCTAATAACTTCCAAACCAAAGACCAAAAGGCTTGTCATCGTACCGACAAAGACGCCTTTAAAATAAAAATACTGCAGAGAAAAATGTTCCCACATAAAAAAAGCGAGTAAACCGCTTACCGATGATAAGACCATTATTTTTGTCGATATGACAATACCAAACAAAGCCATTACTAGCGGTACTAATATTACCGGTCCCCAAAAACCGGTAATAAATACTACCAAATCAATAACATTATTAAATTTTAAGGCTACCAGTATGGCAAAACTCCCTATTATGAGATTAGTAACCCTAGCAATCAATAACAACTTTTGTTGGTTTTTGACTTTAAAAATAGGGTTCAGTATATCTTTTACCAAAGCTACCGATGTCACGTTTAAATCGGAATCGGCAGTAGACATAACCGCCGCAAGCAAGCCGGTTATTACGACCCCTTGCACAAACGGCGGTATTATCCGGTTAATCAAGTATGGTAGTACCAAATTAGAAGGTTGGTTTGGATAAAGATTATAAGCAATTAATCCGTTTAAAGTAACGCATATTAAAAAAACTACGTATATAACAGATTTTGCGTATATTGCTTTAGTTGTTTGAGTAGGGTTTTTATTAATTAAAGCTCGTTGAATAAAGGTTGGGTATAGATTCATCACGCAAAAACTTAATGTGGCAGCAATTGTCATGGGTAGTAAGTTAGATCGGTCAAAATTTGCTTGGTTACTAGATAAGTTGCTAAAGAAAGTCATTGTACCGATTTTATTTAAGCCGATGATAGTTATAATCGGTATAGCAAGTATCATCGCAAAAAATTGTAATAAATTGGTGAATATAATTGATTGCAGCCCGCCGACGGTAGTATAAATTAGCACGATGCTATAGCTTAAAATTACGCCTTCAATATAGTTTATCTTTAAAATATACTGAAAAATATAGCCGCTGACGCTAATTTGCGCTGCCACAAAGCCGATAGATACGACAACTGAACTAAAACCGCCGATAAGAAGTCCGGCATAGCCGTAATATTTACTCATTATATCCCCGACACTTTCGGCTCCGTAATGGTCAGCAATACGCGGTACTACGTAAATAGCGATTAATATATCGATCGGCAACGTAAGTATTAGAGCATAGCCGTAATATGCATAACCGGAAAATGCTTTTTCCGTAATCCCGAAAGTAGTAGCACCGCCTACGGAGCTGGCAAATATTGTAGCTATTAAGAGTAATCTACTATTTTTAGCGCTCCCTCCAACATTTGCATAATTTTTAAAACTACTATGCCTAGCACGATAATATATACCGATCAGTAAAATCGATATTAGATATATAAAGACTATAATATTATCTATCGGAATGCCGGACATATAGTTAAATTTTAAATTTGAAAAATTTAACTATAAGCTATTAGGTTCTGTGAACAAGATTTAAATTAATATATTTCAGCTCTTTTTGACTGCAAATTATAAGATTTTTTTGAAATAGGAATAGCTATTTCGGCAAAAATCTTATCAATTTTCGTGCAAAAATACCTTAAAATATAAATAATTTAAATCTTGTTCACAGAACCTAATCTTTGATATGCGAGTAGTATATTCGGGTTGTTGTTACTTTGAGGGGTAAAAACGCTTTTAATGTCATTCTTGCGTGGATTACTCTCAACGTCATTGCGAGGAGGCATTTATGCCGACGTGGCAATCAAGTATAAACATATTTTTATATTAAACTTGTTTAGTATTCTAAATTAAATCCCGAATGTAATTCGGGATAGCCTAGATTGCCACGCCGCTTTACAGCGGCTCACAATGATGATTCGGGTATCCACGCAACATTTGCTTATTCTTCTATTATGCTTTCTGTTGCTTTATTTACTTTACCGGTTAATTGAATCTCATAATCTTCTTTAAGTTTTTCTACTATATCGGTAGATAGGTCAGTAACTTTAGGATTTTCCTTATATAGCTCAGGATTTTTTGCAATATTAAACTCTAATAAGGTTTTTAAAGTTAAAGTCGGCGTCTCACCTTCCTTTAAATATTCAGCGTTTGTAAAGGAATTTAGAGTATAATTTAACTTTTCTAATTCTTGACTATTTTCGTATTCCTTATTAGTTCTTAGAAATTCTTTGAAATTATATAATTCACTTAAATGTTTAGAAAAAAGCTTAAAGTTGCAATTAATATCTTTAGGCTTTATTGATATTTTCCAGTCATAAAATTCTTTTACAGATTCAGAAGTAACTATTATGCTAAAATCATTATCTTTACATGCTTTCGCAAGCTGTAAGAAAGCCTTTAATTCCGGTGTATCATCGGGTACTAATTCTATTAGGCTTTTGTCTTTATGAATACCAGATGAGATAGCCTTTGGATTAAGATCAGCACCATATTGTAGTAATAATTTAACTATTTCTTTATGCCCCTCATCAGCAGCTCTTTGAAGAGGTGTGTAACCGGATGCATTTGTTAATTCTGTTAGAGCACCATTTTTAAGAAGAAGTTCTGCTATATTAATTTCTTCTTTTTGATTTCTCAAACTAAGTCCCGCATGATGTAAAAGAGTATATCCTAATATGTCTTGAATATTAGGATTAAGCCCTTTTTTTAATAAAAATTGAGTTATATCTTTAGAATTCAGGTAATAAGTAGAAGATAGAAGGTTACCACCATATTTATCTGTAATATTCGGGTCAATGCCTTGAGCAAAAGCCTGTTCAATAAGAGATTTAAGTTGAGCAGCATTTTTGTTATCCTGATCGTAGAATGTTCAAACAATGTTTCCGGCGTAATATTAGTAGGTTCTTCTTGAATATTTTGATTACCTTCAAAGTTTAAGGGAATCATGGAAAGATTAGATATTTGTTCTGGGATATGAATTACGCCGTTTTCGTCCGCAATAAATGGAATGCTGTTTTGTCTAAACATAAAAACCCCCACGCTTATTATTAAAGCTAAATTAATATATTAAATAATATGAATTTTCAAGGTAAATATATGATAGAAATTTATTTAAAAAAATCCATAAAATCATCGGGTAAGTCATCAAAATCCTCTTTTATAACCACTTTATTTTTCCAATAGCCTGCTTTACGTTTTTTAATAATATTATTCTGCTTAATAATTTTTCGTATTAGCATGGATAAATAATCATAAGTTTTAATAACTAGCATTTCAATTTCCTTAAATTTTTTCAATTATATGTTACTCACTTGTTAAAATACAAGTTAATAATTTAACTCATACCTATTAAAACCTCTTGACTCTATAATATTCCTATAATATTCTGTAATTTTCCATTAAATCCCAAGTTAACCCAAATTATACCAATGAATGTATTTTTATCGAAGTGTGTAAATGGTGTTGATAAAAAGAGCAGGGTATCGGTGCCGGCAAATTACCGTGCGGTACTAGGAAAAGAATTATTTAACGGTGTAATTGCTTATCCGTCGATTAGGAATAATTGTATAGAGGCTTGCGGTATTTCACATATCGAGAAATTAAAGCAGATGATCGAGACGCTTGATCCTTATTCCGAAGAGCGTGATGCGTTTGAGACCATAATATTTGGGGAAGCTGTGCAGCTTTCGTTTGACGGAGAGGGAAGAATTATTTTACCGCAATCTTTAATGCAGCATGCAGGTATTGAAGATCAAGCTTGTTTTGTCGGTAAAGGAGTGATTTTTGAAGTTTGGCAACCGCAAAATTTTGCAGAGTATTTAGCGCATGCTAGAGAAATTGCTCAAAATAGTCGATTGACTTTAAAGAATATTTAGTTATGTCTCAACCTCATAAGCCGGTAATGTTACAGGAAGTGCTAAAGAATCTGAAGCCAAAAGCCGGAGAATCTTATTTAGACTGTACTTTTGGAGCAGGAGGATATAGCGAAGCAATTTTAAATTCCTGCAATTGTTATGTTACGGCTTTGGATCGTGATCCGAGTGTTAAGTTGCGAGCTGCGGAAATTACCAAAAATTATCCGGGTAGGTTTGATTTTATTGAAACAAATTTTGCCGGTAGTTTTGCTAAATTAGGTGAGAAAAAATTTAACGGCGTGATATTAGATTTAGGTGTGTCTTCGATGCAGCTAGATATAGCGGCTAGGGGATTTTCATTTTCACATGACGGACCTTTAGATATGAGAATGAGCAACGAAGGATTTAGTGCCGAGGATTTTATTAATAGCGCGGAAGAGCAGGAAATAGCCGATATTATTTATAAATACGGTGATGAGACTTTCTCACGAAGGATTGCAAAAAGAATTGTTGAATATAGAAAAAACGAAAGAATCGATAGTACGGCAAAATTAGCTTTAATAGTCCATAATAGTATCGGTTTTAGAAAGGGTAAAATTGACTCGGCGACTAAAACTTTTCAAGCTATTCGTATTTATGTAAATAATGAACTTGGAGAGCTTGAAGGATTTTTAGCAAATGTGCGTAATATATTAGAGAAAAACGGGCGGTTAATAATCGTATCTTTTCATTCGTTGGAAGATAGAATCGTAAAAAGTTTTTTTCGAGAAAATTCCGAAAAAATAGTAGCTAAATCTAAATATGCAAAGGAATCTGCCGTAATCGTAAATCCGGAAAAATGGCTTAAAATTATTACTAATAAAGCGCTACATCCTTCAGATAAAGAAACTTCCGTAAATCCGCGTTCTAGGTCGGCAAAGCTTAGAGCTGCCGAAAAAGTGCAGGGGTAAAATAGATATGAGTATTAAAAAATTTCATTATTTAGTATTGACGGTAATAATTATTGCTATTTATATCTTGTTTAGTATTAAAAATAAAGTTTCAACACTTGATTATCAATTGAGTAGCGTATTAAAACAGATTAATGACGAAACCAATAATATCCACCTTTTGAAAGCAGAAAAAGCCTATCTTATTTCACCGTCAAGACTTAAAAAACTCTCCGGTGCTTATTTGCAATTGGACACTATTAAATCTTCTCAGATGATAAAAGACCCGTTAGCTCCGAATGATGTGCAATATGTGAAATTTAATCAAAATATTAATATTTCTAAAATTTCCGGGGGCGGTAATAAATGGCGTTATAAAAAAATTGTTAATAGTAAATATGTTCAAACCGTTTCAAGTAGAGTAAAGGAATGAGGTTTAGGTTTTTGAGGTGTATTACAAGTATGGTGTCATGCCGTGCGTGACCACGGCATCCAGAAACAAAAAGTCATGCTGAACTTGTTTCAGCATCTTTTTGAGTAGATCCTGAAATAAATTCAGGATGACGACAACGCTGGATACCGTGGTCAAGCCCACTAGTGTACGAACGTTTAAATAAAGAGGTAAAAATTCTATCATTCCGTGGCTACGACCACTTCAGTCCAGCTTATAATATCATAAAAAGATTCTAAAATAAGTCTAATATGGCTTTATTTTCCTGGATGCCGTGATCAAGTCACGGCATGACACAGCCTTTTTTCAACGTTCGTACAGTAGTGGGTCAAGCCACGGTATGACACCACGGTACTTTTAAAGAATACCCTAAACGTCATTGCGAGCATTTGTGCGGAGCGCGGCAATCTAGAAAATAATAAGTTTCATAGCATTTTTTGCTATTTTTTCCTGGATTGCCGCTCTAGACTACGTCCCTCCTCGCAATGACGGGGTTTTTTTATAAGGATTTCGAGCCATGCAACAACGCCCCGCCTGCGCGGGAATGACATCACTGTAATATGAAAAAAACTTTAGAAAAGCTAAAACCTGCTATCAAAAATCTTATCAATTGGAATGTTTGTAACAAAAACATCAAGGCAAGATTAATAATAGTTATGTGCGGTTTTGCTTTCCTTTTTTGTAGTTTATCCTATCGTTTAATAATAGTTGCCACAAACGGCTATGATAAAAATGCCGGGTATTCAAAAAAACATAATCAATTTAGAAAAGAAATAGTTGATCGTAACGATAATTTATTAGCGGTTAACGTACCTTCATCTTCATTATTTGCCAACCCTCAAATAATTATCAATCCTAAAACCTCAATAGACAGATTGGCAGAAATATTACCTGAAATTAATAAAACAAAATTGTTAGCAGAACTTAAATCAAATAAAAGTTTTGTTTGGGTAAAAAGAGATTTATCCCCGATAGAACAAGAAAAAATTGCTAATTTAGGATTACCGGGTTTTGAATTTGAAGAAGAGCAAAAACGAATTTATACTTTTTCTAATTTATTATCTCATATTGTGGGTTATGTGGGTAGGGATCTTGTGGGTCTTAGCGGGCTTGAACTTGCTTACGATAAATTTTTGACCAACTCCGATCCAAATTTAAGCGAGCCGGGAAATCAAAAAGAACCTCTTAAATTATCTATCGATATAAGGCTGCAAAATATCTTAAGTGAAGAAATCGATAAAACATTCAAACAGTTTAACGCCATAGGAGCGGTAGGGATTATTGCTAATCCGAATAACGGAGAGATTTTAGCGTTAGTAAATAAACCGGATTTTGACCCTCATTACCCTAATTTAGCCAAGCCGGAAGAGTTGTTTAACACGGCGAGCCTCGGTATTTATGAAATGGGTTCGGTCTTTAAATCATTAACGATGGCGGTTGGCTTCGATACTAATTCGATAACTATGAATGATGCGTATGATATAAGCTACATGAAGGTCGGAGGATTTCAGATTAAGGATTATACACCGAGGCAGGGATGGCATAGCGTGCCTGAGATTTTTCTGCATTCCTCAAATATCGGCACAAGTCAAATTATGCTGGAAATCGGTAAAAAAGATTTTAAAGAATATTTAAAGAAATTAGGCTTGTTAGATCAGTTGCAGATAGAGTTACCGGAACGAGGCACTCCACTTTTTCCGTCTGAAAAAAGATGGAACGAATTAACAAGTGCTACTATGTCTTACGGTTATAGTATTTCAATTAGCCCCTTGCATTTTGTTAAAGCAATGTTACCGGTGGTAAATGGCGGTATGTTACATGATCTTACATTGTTAAAGAGAAAAGGAAATAATCCGGTAGGAACTAGGGTTTTTAGTGAAAACACCTCTAACCAAATGAGGAAATTATTTAGATCGGTAGTAAAAGACGGTAACGGCAAAAGAGCGGAAGTAAAAGGCTATCTTGTCGGCGGTAAGACCGGTACGGCGGAAAAGCTTTCACAAGGCCTTGGCGGCAAAAAGAAATATCTAAAAAATAGTAGAGCCTCCTCATTTTTAGGTGTACTGCCCGTATCTAACCCGCAATATGTTATTTTTATCAGGTTTGATGAACCGAAAGGGACAAAAGAAAGCTTTGGCTTTGCAACAGCCAGCTGGACTGCTACGCCCACCGCCGGTAGGGTAATTGAGCGAATGATATCGTTATACGGTATAGAGCCGGTAGAACAGCAGAATGAAGAGCTAACTCAGTAGCTATGGTTTTTCAATCACTAGTAAAAAATAAACTAACACAATTATTAAACAAATTTTTGACGAATAATAAAATTTATCTTTTACTAGACTCAGCGTTGTTGCATGGATCAAAAATTGTCACAAAAAGGATGTCATTCCCGCAAACGCAGGAATCTAGGCTTTTCTTTGTCATGCTGAACAAGTTTGCCGCATCTAATTCAAGATATTCTGAAATAAATTCAGGATGACTATAATTTTTCCGGATTCCCGCCTGCGCGGGAATGACATCGAAAGCGTTTTTAACTATCCATGCAACAATGCTACTAGACTCTACGGAATCTATTTAATTTTATTAGAGATAAATATTTATGAAAGTTGAGGAAGATTTAGATAAAGATACAAATTATAAGCTTATTATTGAAGAACTTAACAAGTCCTATAACAGCTATATACAAAATAAAGAAGCAGTAATAGAACTCGGTGCATTAGGTATAAACGTCGCAACTGTAGGAGTAGTAACATTGTTTGGATGGATAGCAGTGCCGTTAGCGATTGGTTCCATTTTGCTTGTTGGCCGTACTAAGGAAGCATATAAAAAAGAATTATTACAAACACTTTCTGTAGGGGAACTTGGTAATGTTGCAGAAATCGAAAAATATTATAAACAACTTCCTAAGGATGTAAGAGAAAAATGGGCAAAGGATAATGCTTTTTCTAAATTAGCTGATCATCTTAAAATAGAGATTCCAGAAAATAGAATATATAATATTGATGAAGTTCCTAATTTCAATTATCAAGTATTAGACGATCCCGAAGATCCATGGGTAGTTTTATCAGGAAATGATGAAATAACTATCATTTAATTTGTTGCGTGGATACCCCAAAGCGTCAATAATGTCATTCTCGCAAGGCATTGTTGCGTAGATAGGTAATAGCATATAAAATGATGTCATCTCGCGGCTTCGACCACGGGATCCAGAAAAAAATTTGATAAAAAGACTGGATACCGTGATCAAGTCCACTACTGTACGAACGTTGAAAAAAGGCTGTGTCATGCCGTGACTTGATCACGGCATCCAGGAAAATAAAGCAATATTAGACTTATTTTAGAATCTTTTTATGATATTATAAGCTGGATTCCGTGGTCGTAGCCACGGAATGACAGAATTTTTACCTCTTTATTTAAACGTTCGTACAGTAGTGGATCAAGTCACGGTATGACAACAGAACGCTTTGCAAAAATGAGCAAAAATTACTATTTTCTAATCCACGCAATAATGTCAGGCAGGAATGACATATTGCTGCTTTTTATTAAGCCATGCAACAAAGCTAGTTATGTCTCGGTAGGACGCTATTAATTAAGTTTTTTTCTTTCTATTTCAAAAAATTTACTAATTACTTCTAATAATTGTTCTTCAGAGACATTCTTGCTATCTTGTACTATATAAGGTTCTTCAGGATCATCTAACAAAATTTCACTTTCATAGAAATAACCATTTTTATTGTAAATACATACGTAAATTAGTTTATTATCTTTTTTTAATCCAATCGAAGATTCATCACACCAATAATTCACTACAGTAAAAATATCATTACCAAAAATATTATTTACTAATTTTATTAATTTTTTTACTTGTTTATTTTTTTCTATCATTTTAAAACTATTTCAAACAATTCTCGGCAAGGCGGGTAAATAAAGCTTCAATCATCGCCCAGCCTTTTTTTTGAACGGTTATTAAAGACAAGTCTGTAATATTCATTTTTCTTAGTAAATCTATGCCGATTTGTTCATGCTCCGGATCAAGTTCCTGGTGAGTATTAAAATGTTCTTCTTCTTTATTATCTAAAAAGATAGGTCCTAAATATTCATAAAATATAGTAGCGCAGGATTCTATTACTAAATGGATCAGTACGGTTCGCTCAGCATCGCTAAGCGTTAACATTTTCATAGTAAACCAACTAGCTAATGCTTCAAAAACAGGGTCTTCGACAGCTGCATAATTTTTACGGCTCCTTAAAAGCTGTAAATTGTGACCGAATTCTTCTTCTAAATGCTGCCATCCAAGGTTAGAATAGCTTTTGCCTTCAGAAAAGACTATTCTTGCCAGAATCATTTTTTGAAACTCATCTGACCATATTTGAAAGTAATTAAGAAAATTTTCTTTTTGTGCGTCGGTACTTAATTTATTTTCTTTAACGATTTGGAAAAGTTTATTTTGTCTAAATTTATTTTGATATATTTTGTTATCTAAAAGTAATTGCTCTAATAAGTTCATATAAGTTTAATAATTATTAATATTATATCAATAAAATACTAGCAATTATTAAGATTTATGTCATTAGTTATTTTTTATTATCTATTACCCACTTACTATTCAAATAATCATTATTATATTTGCTTAAATATTCGTCATATTTGCCTTTAAAATCTATTATAGATTTGTGAGAAATAGCTATAACTCTGGTGGCAATATGGCCGGCAAAATCTCGATCATGAGTAACGAGGATTAAAGTACCTGCATAGTTAACTAAAGCTTCTTTTAAAGTATTGCGAGCTTCGATATCTAAGTGGTTAGTCGGTTCATCAAGTACTAGGACATTACTTTTTTCTAGAATAATTTTCGCTAATAATAATCTTGCTCCTTCACCGCCGCTTAAACTTAGAATATTTTTATTCACTTCTTCTTGACGAAATAATACTTGCCCTAAAGTGCTGCGAATGGTCCGATCAGTCTCTGTTTCGGCTTGAGTTGTTAACCAGTTAAGAATGCTAATATTTTCATTTAATAATTCATGATGGTCTTGAGCAAAATAAGAAATTTGGGTTTCATATCCCCATTCATAACTACCGTAATCAGACGGGATTTTTTCGAGTAAAATTTTTAAAAGCGTTGATTTTCCAACGCCGTTTGGACCGATAATTATAATTTTTTCGCCTCTAGAAACGGTGAAATTCACTTTACTTAATACTATTTTATCGGCAAAGCTTTTGGAGATATCATTAACTTTTAATACTAATTTTCCGGATGGTCTATTTTGCTGAAAATTAAAGACAGGACTAATACGTGAAGATTTTTGTAAATCCGGTAGTTGCATTTTTTCAATTTGTTTTTCCTTTGATGCGCTTTGTCTGGCTCTTGTGCCGGCTCGAAATCTATCAATACCTGCTTGCATTGTAGCAATTTTTTTCTCTAAAAAAGCATGTTCGCTAAGCTTCTGCTCGGCGACTAATTGTTTTTCTCGAATGAAATTATCATAATTGCCGGTATAAGGCTTAATTTCACCGTAATCGATATCGAGAATATGACTAGCAATATTATTAAGAAAAGTAATGGAATGGACCTCCCTATATACAGAATCAATAACAGTAGTTATAGTTCTAGAATAGGAAATTAATCCTAGACAACAATAAGGAGGTCCAAATGGAAGTTAACACAATTGGCATAGATATTGCAAAAAGAATTTTTCAAATACATGGAGTAGATAAAAACGGCAAGACAATATTAAAGAAAAAATTGATTAGGGATCAAGTATTAAGCTTTATAGCTAATTTACCAAAATGTTTAGTAGGAATGGAGGCATGCGGCGGAGCTAATTATTGGGGAAGAGAAATAACAAAATTAGGACATGAGGTTAAATTGATAGCACCACAATTTGTAAAACCATATGTTAAAACTAATAAGAACGACCAAGCTGATGCAGAAGCAATATGCGAAGCAGTAGCGAGACCAAATATGAGATTTGTACCAATCAAAAGTGTAGAGCAGCAGGATATTTTATCAATTCATAGAATAAGAGCAAGGCTAGTAAGAAATCGTACTGCACTAGCTAATGAGATTAGAGGATTATTGTATGAATTTGGCTTAATTATTCCACAAGGGATAAATAAAGTTATCAGTAAATTAACAGAGATTTTAGATAGTGAAACTTTAAGCCGTCTTAGTTATCAAACGTTTAGCGAGTTGAAAGAAGAATTTGTAGATAATGATAAAAAAATAATAGAGTTAGAAAAAAGATTAAAAATACTAGCAGGTGAGTTAGAAGAATATAAACGATTAACAGCTATACCCGGTATAGGTTTAATTACTGCTACAGCATTAATAGCTTCGATAGGTAATGCAAAAAATTTTAGTAATGGTAGACAATTATCAACTTGGCTTGGTTTAGTACCAAAACAATATTCGAGTGGAGGTAAAGAAAGGTTACTTAGTATAAGCAAGAGAGGTGATACTTATTTACGTACTTTATTAATTCAAGGAGCAAGAGCGGTATTAAATGCTAAGCTAAGGTTTACAACTGAAGCACAAAAAAATAAAAAAGATTTTAGTAAATTTACTAAATGGATGTTTAATTTATTAGAACGATGTGGGCATAATAAAACTACTGTTGCAATAGCGAATAAATTAGCACGAGTAGTATTTGCAGTATTACGCACCGGCAATGATTATAATGAAACTAAAGTTTGTAACTGATAAGTTAACAAAATTTAGTAAATAAAATATTAATAAGTATTACTCTAAAATAGAGACTAATATATTCCAACCTGAAATATGCGTGAGATAATAATATTGATGGTAAATAAGACAAACCTTAACCTACAAAAAAACTGATTACCGCACAGGCTCTAATGAAGCCGGAAAAGTGATAAGTAAAAGTTAGTAGGTAGCGAATTCCATCAGGGCTAATTGATAAATTTAAAGTGATAAATTTAAAGTAATTTATCAATTATAAGCCGAATACATGACTGCATTTGCTTGTTGACTATTAAATATTATTTTTTTCTTGCATTATTGGGGAGGTCCATACATGCGGTCATGAGAGATAAAAACTAAAGTACCTCTAAATAAAGTTTTTAAGTAATTCTCTAACCAGTAAATAGAAATTATATCAAGGTGATTGGTCGGTTCATCAAGTAATAATATATCAGGATTATTAAATAGCCCTTGAGCAAGTAATACTCGAAGCTTGTAGCCGCCCGATAATACCGAAAGCGGTTGATAGTGATATTCTTCTTTTATGCCGAGACCAACTAATAATTCTGCAGCAAAAATTTCTGCCGTATAGCCGTCATTATCATATATTATTTGCTCAAGTTCACCGAGTCTAAAGCCTGTTTTTTCATCACATTCCACTTTTTCAAGTAATTTATTTTTTTCTTGTAAGGCATTCCATAATTCTTCTTTGCCGGCAATTACGGTATCTATAATTAACGTATTTTCATAGCGAAATTGATCTTGTTTTAAACAGCCGACTTTGGAGTTTCTAGAAATACTAATTTCACCGAAAGCCGGTTCTTCTTCTTTTAGTAAAACCTTAAAAAAGGTAGTTTTTCCTGCACCGTTAGCTCCGACAAGCCCGTATCTATTGCCTTTTTTTATGTGAAGATTTACGTCGGTAAATAATATTTTCGCACCATAGCTCATAGCTAGGTTATTTATAATAATCATGGGTATTTTTAAATATTGAATTTAGCGGGAGTATATTATTGTCATACCATGGCTTGACCGACGTTGTTGCAAAGCTCGAATTTTCGATGTCATTCCCGCGAAAGCGGGAATCTAGAAGAATTATAGTCATCCTGAATTTATTTCAGGATCTATTACATGAGATGCTGAAACAAGTTCAGCATGACAGAGAAAAATCTAGATTCCCGCTTTCGCGGGAATGACATAGGCACTTTTTTAGAACCACGCAACAACGCCTCCAGTCGCTCGCAATGACGATTCCGGTAGCCATGCAACAAAGCTGGCTTGACCACGGGGTGACAGAAAAGACCTAAAAAAACTGGATGCCGTGGTCAAGTCCACTATTGTACGAACGTTGAAAAAAGGCTGTGTCATGCCGTGACTTGATCACGGCATCCAGGAAAATAAAGCCATATTAGACTTATTTTAGAATCTTTTTATGATATTATAAGCTGGATTCCGTGGTCGTAGCCACGGAATGACAGAATTTTTACCTCTTTATTTAAACGTTCGTACAGTAGTGGGTCAAGTCACGGCATGATAATAACGAAATTTTTGAAAAAGTACAAAAGTATAAAACGACAAAAATACAGCCTAATCCTTAATCTTATTACTGCCCATTATATTATAACCGCAATCGACATAATGTATTTCACCGGTAACGCCTGAAGATAGCTCGCTTAATAAATATACCGCCGCTCCTGCTACATCCTGCCCTGAAGTGTTCCGGCGTAACGGTGAATTTGCTTCATGAGAGGTAAGCATAGAATTAAAGTCGCTAATACCGCTAGCTGCAAGGGTTTTAATCGGTCCTGCCGAAATAGCGTTTACTCTGATGTTATTCCTACCCATGTCGCTTGCCAGATATTTAACGCTTGCTTCTAATGCAGCTTTAGCGACTCCCATAACATTATAATTAGGGATTACTTTTGCAGCACCGTAATAAGTTAACGTTATAATACTTCCCTTGTCAGTCATTAAAGGCTCTGCATGTTTTGCAAATGTTGTAAGGGAGTAACAGGATATATTCATTGAATTTAGGAAATTGGCTAAGCTCGTGTCGATATAACGCCCTTTTAACTCATTTCTATCGGCAAAGGCCATAGAATGAACGAGAAAGTCAAATGTTCCCCATTTTTCTTTAATAATTTCAAATAACTTATTAATTGAATTTTCATCCGTAACATTACACATTGTTACAAAATCGCAATCTACTTCTTCAGCTAAAGGCATTATGCGTTTTTCAAGGATTTCCGATTGATAAGTAAAACCAAGCCTTGCCCCATGTTTTTTGGCTAATTGAGCAATTGCCCAAGATAGGGACATGTTATTTGCAATGCCGGTAATTAACCCTTTTTTTCCTTCTAATAATCTCGCTAAGTTAGTTGACATTTATTACCTCTATTTAAATAATTAAAACCTTGCTGGAATGATAGCATGATGTATTATTTTGTAAATAATTATATATACCAAATTTCTAAGGTAGTTTAAAAGTTGCGGTTGATGTCATTCCCGCGCAGGCGGGAATCCAGGAAATATTTTTAAGTCATCCTGAATTTATTTCAGGATATACTAAAAAAGATGCGGCAAACAAGTTCAGCATGACAATAAAAAGTCTGGATTCCCGCCTGCGCGGGAATGACATACGGCACTTTTTTAGAGCCATGCAACAACGCCGATCAAGTCATGGGGTGACGGTTTTCAATTCTCGAAATTATGCAAATATACATTACTTCAAAATTAAATAATATGCTCAACTCTAGAATAACCTCTTTATTACTCGGCATGCTTAGCGGGCTTGTTTTTGCACCGACATTTTTTTTGCCGCTACTCTTTACTTTATCGTATCTATGCTATCAGGTTAAGAGCTGCAAAAATTGGCAGCAAGCGGCAATAGTTAGTTTTATATTCGGTTTCGGGCATTTTTTGGTCGGTATGTATTGGATTAGCCTTGGGATTAGTGTTTATATTGAAGAATTTTGGTGGGCTATTCCGTTTGCGTTAATAGGGTTACCGCTTATCTTAGCTTGTTTTATTTCGGCTAGCTGTATATGTAGTTTTTTTGTGAGAGATAATGAATATTATCAATTTATATTTTGTTTATATTGGATATTATTCGAGTGGGTTAGGTCATGGATATTTACCGGTCTTCCTTGGAATCTTATAGGCTATGCTTTTTCATTTTCGGATATATTAATTCAAGCCGTTAGTATAATAGGGATATACGGGCTTAGCTTTATCGTGATTTATATTTCCACTAGTTTTTATCCGTTATTCACTAAGCAGTACAAGCAATTAAAAATATTACTAATTAATTCGATTATTATAATAGCAATCATCACTATTTACGGCAAAGTTAGATTAGATAATAATCCTACTCATTTTTCCGATATCAAAGTACGCTTAATACAACCGAGTATTGCGCAAACCGCTAAATGGGATGCAGGCGAGTTTTGGCAGAATTTAATGCTACATATTAAATTATCCGAAGATTCTTCCGCCGACTTAATTATTTGGTCGGAAGCAGCATTAGTAGTTCCCTTTAATCAACCGGAAGTAAAGTCTGAATTATTGAAAATGTTAAGACCGTCTAAAGCAATTTTAATTACCGGCGGAGTAGATAGTAACGAGGAGCCGGGCGATGATTTTGAGCTTTATACTAGTATGTATGCAGTCGCAAAAAACGGTAGTAAATTATTTGAATATCATAAATCTCACTTAGTCCCGTTCGGGGAATATATGCCTTTAAAAAATATATTGCCCTTTAAAAAACTAACACACGGATTTGTTGATTATACCGAAGGAAAAAGAGAGCTTGTTTACCTTGAAAAGCTTAATCTTAAAATCAAACCGCTTATTTGTTATGAATCGATTTTTCCGGATTTTGTTCGTACTTCAAATAAAATTGCCGATTTGATAATTAATATTACTAACGATGCTTGGTACGGTGAATCGAGCGGCCCTTATCAGCATTTTCAAATTAGTCGCAGCAGAGCCGTGGAAAACGGTTTGCCTATGATTAGGGTAGCAAATAACGGTATTTCCTCTATAATTGACCCTTTAGGGCGCATAATAAAGAAATTAGACTTAAATAAAATCGGTTATATAGACGGATTAATTCCTCAGAAAATCAATTATCCTACTATATATTCACGATTTGGCAATAAATGCATTTTAATAGTTATTATTGCTATGTTATCAACTCATTATCTAATAAACAGAATAATACGTAGACAAAAATAAAAAATTTTTTAATAAGTTACTTGATTAAGAAAAAACTATCATTATAATACATCTAAAGTTGAATAAACATTTCAATAATTAAATTAATTATAAAGATGAACAAATCAAGAAAACATGTTGAGAAGATTGTTAGCGAGCGCCTAAAACAACGACGCATTGCTTTGGGAGTAAGCCAAAAAGATTTAGGTAAAGCTATTGATATAAGTACTCAGCAAATACAAAAATACGAAGAAGGATTAAGTAAAATACCGGTAAGTAGGCTATATGTTTTTGCAAAAATTTTAAATATTCCGTTAAAATATTTTATAGATAGTTCAGAAAAAACTGAAAAAGAAATAGAATATTTATTTAAAGAATCAAAAAACAAAGCAAATGAGGTTGCTGAAGAGGATGAAAAATATAAAGGACGTAATGACTCTTAAGGTTGTTTAATAATATTTTTTAATAAAACGGTAATTTTTTGTTGACTTAAAATTATATAATTTCTAATGTTTTTTTAAGAGCGTTGTTGTCTGGCTCGAATTTTTGTAAAGTGTTTCGGTGTCATGCCGTGGCTTGACCACGGCATCCAGTCTTTTTATTAAGGTTTTTCTGGATACCGTGGTCAAGCCACGGTATGACACCGTACTTATAATAACCATAATACGGTAAATTATTAGCCATGCAACAAAGCTGCGACTGGAAGGAGCGCGGCAATCTAGAAAATAATAATTTTCATAGCATTTTTTGCTATTTTTTCCTGGATTGCCGCTCTAGACTTCGTCCCGCCGCGCAATGACGTTTAACGTTCTACACAACAATACTCTTCGCGCCACTAGAGTAATACCACTTGCATTTGAGCAGATAGATATTTTTTAAATAATATTAAGCAAGCAATGAATATAAGCCCTGATTACTTAATTGAAAGAAGACAGAAGAAATCACAATTGTTAATTTGGAAATTAATTGCGATTTTATTGATCATAGTTTTAGTTGCTATTCTCGGTAAAAATTTTATATCGAAAGATAACTTGTCTATTAATCAGGAATATATAGCTTCAATACTAATAGACGGTATAATTCTTGAAGATGCAAAGCGTGATAAAAAACTCAAAAAAATAATTAATGATACGCAAATTAAAGCGTTGATAGTTAACGTTAATTCACCGGGTGGAACGGTAGTAGGGTCAGAGAAAATTTATAATATCTTACGTAAAATATCCGAGAAAAAACCGGTGGTGATAGTCATGGGAACGATGGCGGCAAGCGGCGGCTATTTAATATCTCTCGGCGGTGATTATATAGTGAGTCATAACGGCACGATTACCGGCTCAATCGGTGTGATACTACAAACTGCCGAAGTTACGGATTTGGCTGAAAAATTAGGAATTAAGTTTATTAGCTTTAAATCGGGTGAACTAAAAGCCGTTCCGAATCCCACCGAAAAAGTTACGGAAGCCGTGCGTATTGCTATAATGGAAAATATTTATGATACCTATGATTATTTCATTGAGCTTGTCGTATTACGTCGAAAAATTCCGCTTGTAGAGGTGAAAAAAATAGCAGACGGTAGAATATATTCAGGGCGCCAAGCTTTAAAGCTCAATTTAGTGGATAGTGTCGGCTCCGAAGATACGGCATTAAAATGGTTATATGATGTTAGAAAGATTAGTCCGGAGTTAGAGATAAAAGAGTTTAAACTAAAACCGAAACCTAAATTATTTGAAATGATTTTTGAGGATTTTGATAATATTGTCCCAAGTTTCTTTAAAAATAATTTTCACGGAGCAAAAGCAATTTTTAATGCAGGCAATTTTCAATAATGGCTACTAAATCTTCCTCTAAATCTCATTCTAAGGCACATCTTATTGATAAAATACATAATGAATTAAATTATCTTTCTAAAGAAGATATTGTAGATTCGGTAAAGCTAGTTTTAGATTATTTACAGCGATCGCTTAAAGAGGAAAAGCGAATTGAAATAAGAGGTTTCGGCAGTTTTTCTATCCGGCAACGTAAATTCCCACAAAGTGATAAGTTTTATAAAACTATTTATTATAGAATGCCTAAAAATTTATTTAAGAATGATTAGAGCGTGACGCCTCTATAATAAAGCGTTGTTGCATGGATAATTAAAGCACGCTCTGTCATTCCTGCTTTAGGTGCTCTAGTGTACGAACGTTTAAATAAAGAGGTAAAAATTCTGTCATTCCGTGGCTACGACCACGGAATCCAGCTTATAATATCATAAAAAGACTCTAAAATAAGTCTAATATGGCTTTATTTTCCTGGATGCCGTGATCAAGTCACGGCATGACACAGCCTTTTTTCAACGTTCGTACAGTAGTGCTTTAGGTGCGGAATCCAGACTTTTTATAGAATAGGTGATATGGTTGTAAATAGAATAGTAAAAAAAATAATAAGATGAAATTTTGTTGTCAAAATTTTCCTAGTAAAAAAGATGGTAGGTTTATATCCCTTTATGATACTAGGACCGAAGAAACAATTATTGAATATTACCCACCTCATCGGGAATATATGACCGTGCATGGAAAAGACATAGGTTGTTATATACAATATTGCCCATGGTGTGGTACTAAATTACCAAAAGAACTTTCAGATGAATGGTATGATATTTTAGAGAAAGAATATAATATTACTGATCCAATTGGAGAAGAGAGAAGTAAAGTACCAGCTGAATTTTGGACAGGCGAATGGTGGAAGAAGCGTGGGTTGTAAGGACTATAGCAGATATGAATTAAAGATTTTAAAAATAAATAAATCGGTAAGGAATCTCTAAGGTCGCTTGGAAGAGGCTAGCGTTAAAGCAGCTAAAACGACTCCTTGTCATGCTGAACAAGTTTGCCGCATCTAATATAAAAAGATCCTGAAATAAATTCAGGATGACTATTATTTTCTAGATTGCCGCGCTCCGCGCAAATGCGGTTTTGTTGCATGGCTCGAAATCCTTATAAAAAAACACCGTCATTGCGAAGCCACGAAGTGGCTGCGGCAATCCAGGCTATCCCGAATGTAATGAGGGATTTAATTAGAATACTAAACAAGTTTAGTATAAAAATATGTTTATACTTGATTGCCGCGTCGGCATAAATGCCTCCTCGCAATGACGTAGAGTTTTTGATCCACGCAACAACGCCGCCAGTCGCTCGCAATGACGATTCCGGTAGCCATGCAATAACGCTCCGCCTTTAGCTAGAATGACATCGAAAATTCGAGCCATGCAGCAAAGCCATTACCTTATGGGGAATGAATTATAACAGTTTAGCGGACAGTAAGAATTAAGAAAAAAAACCGATTAATAAAATTGGCTATCCCAATAATAAAGTTAACCGGGCGAAAGCTAGACTTTGTGCTGCGTTCTCTAGTCCGATATGTTTGTGAATTTGTCCGAAAATGTCGAATGGTGCATTCGATTGGATTTGAACCAACGACCTTTGCCTTCGGAGGGCAATGCTCTATCCAGCTGAGCTACGAATGCTTATATGTTAGGTAAGTACTAGCAGCATGTAAATTTAAGTTAAAGTATGGAATTAAAATAAATACTGTTTTAATAAATCAAAGCCATACGAATTAATCACTATGCTTTTTATATAATTTAAATCTATTTTTTCATTTTTTATCGGAATAGCTAATTCAAGATTTTTTAATTTATTCAGACTTAATTTCCTAGAGTAATTATATCGCCATTGATGATTTTTAAGTAATACGGCTATATATAATAATAAATATGGATTATATTCATCTTTTAATGTTAATACAGCATTATCTCCGCTTGTAATAAAATCATCAATTTGAAAAAATACCTCTCCTACGCTTCCATTCATTGCAATAGACAGGCATTTACTTTTAAAATTTGGCTCTTCATCTGTAAATTGAGACACACCATTATTTAATGAGGTTGTAGTTACATACGGGACATTACCTTGTAAATTTAAAATATTCTGAGGTAATGATGTTTTTTTCTCAACATAACATAACATATGAACCTTTATAAGTTGAATATTTTTATTTTCTTGGATTTTATCTTTTAATTTTACCTCGGGAACTAAATTTTTTAATGTATCTTTAATTTTAAACTTAAGCGGTTCATATTTTACAAATTTTAAATTTTGAATCCTCCGACCAATTAACATTCTTGAAAAGCTAAATTTCCATTTAATCATATTGATTTGAGATGCATAAAAATAAATTTCTTCCTCTTTCATAGGTATTTTTGGTACTAAAACAACTAAACCACTACCACCGTTACCTCTAGGTAAAAAAGGTGGTTTTTGAATTGTTGCTTCACAAAAAGATGATATACAAATACATGCTCTATCAAAAATTTTATCTTTTTCTAATGGTGTAACAAATCCAACAATCGAATTCTCATAATCGCCATTTGTAATAAATGGGATATTTCCTTCTTCGTAATGTTCAAATCCTTTGGATTTAGCATTCTCTATATGAAATAAATTGTCTATGTTGAGCATGTTACCTATTTATTTTTAATAATATAGCAAGCACAACTTTTGATTAAATCTTCAATTCCATTTTGGATTTCTTCTAAAGTTGGAATTTTACCATCAATATAGTTTTCTGGTACTAATTCTATATTTTTATCGTTTTTATCTAATAAACATATTTTTTTAACTTCTGGAATATCTTTAAAATTAAGATTTTGATTAATCATAAATGCTTTTAACTCATCTTTTAACTCTAATGTCATATCAGGAACTTTAGAGTTTTTAATTCTTTTCCCCTTTTTCATTTTGTAACCGTCATAAGTTATTCTAACAAAAAATACTTTTTGGCTATCAAAATTATGAGGAATACCTTTTTTTACAAAAACACCAATTGTTCCTACACTTGCCGATGGATTAAATAAATCTTGAGGAAAAGTTACAACTGATAAAAGAGTATTATTTTTTAATAATTCTTTTCTCCAATTCTTAAGAGAAGCTTCAATCATCACTGAAATTGGAATAATAACAAATAACATTCCTCCATCTTGCATTTGAGATAAAGCATAATCAATAAAATGACTTTCTTTTTCATCTCCCTTTTTTAATGCGAAAGGAGGATTCATTAAGACTTTTGTAATTAAAGGATTGTCATTTTGATTACCATTCCTTTTTTCATATTTACCACTTGTATATAGGCCTGTATTTATTTTTAATATATTCTTTTGAAAACAATTACCTTCACTGATATTGTTTCTGCCGTCACCTCTAAAAATCATATTAACAAGTGCAAGAGCTACAACCTCATCATCCTGTTCTATGCCAAATATATTATAATTCTTGAATGTATCTATTTGACTTACATTAGAATTACTTTTAACATAATCAAAAGCAGCTACCAGAAAACCACCGGTTCCACAAGCAGGGTCAAAAATATAATCACTATATTTAATATCTAAAACTTCCGTGGCAAATTGAGCAATATGTCTAGGAGTTAATACAATTCCTATTTCTTTAGCACCGTTTCCATATTTTAAAAACTTTTCATAAAATTTGCCTAAAATATCATTGCCGGATGCCATTGCATTTTTAATATCTAATGTTTGCAGCTCTTTTAACGCCTCAATGATAGCTCTTCTATACTTAATATGATTTTCTTTACTAGGTGGCACCTCTAACTTAATGAAATCAAAAAAATGTTGTTTATTAACTTCGTTTAACTTTTGTTCTATTAAATTATTTATATTTTTTACAAGTGTTGTTGTATTATCTGTCCTTAAATTAATTTCTTCATTTAAGGATAAAGATAAAATTAAACCGGCAATAAACCTAGCTCTTTTATTTTTATTAACTCCGGCATTATGCAATATTTTGTTTATATTTTCAGCTGAGCTTAAATATTTTTCTTCCGGAAAATCTGGAAATTCTAGCCAATTAGGGGTTTTATTTATTAATAGATAATTAACTTGCTCCTTTGATAATAAAGTGTTTTTATCTTTTCCATTAAATAAAACCGTATCCCATTTATTATTATGTAGATATTGATTTATTACCGTATATCCGTCAGTATCATTACCCGCAATACCGGTTGCAATAATACATCTGATTTTAGTACTTTTATTGATTTTTTGAGCATATTGATTTTTAGCCTCATCTAACGCCTTATCAATATCTTTTTTATCTCTTTTACTTTCGATAACCCATAAATCACACTCATTAAGCTTGATAATAGCTTCAGGCATGTCTCTTATTAAAACATTTTTAATCTCTAAATTAGAGAGTGATTCATTTTGTTTATATACTTCTCCATTCGGAACTCTAGCAGGATTTTTAACAATCCAACCTAGCTTTTCTAATTCATTTTTTATATAAGAATAAGCGTCCACTTCGCTATTTTTAGGGATGTTTGAATGCATAATATAAATATTACTCTCAAATTTAATTAGTTTTATTCTTTTTAGTGATAACCTTTAAATTTACTTATGCAGTATTATAACATAATTGCTTATATGCTGCCAAGAGATACTTATCTTAATTATTTATTCATGAAAATATAGGAGAAATTTTACTACAAAACTCCTTGTACAAACGTATTTTTAGTGTATAATGCTCATCTTTTTTAGAAATATATTTTTTTTCTTAAGGTTAAACTGCTAATTATGAAATATTTGATAGTTCAAAGTAACCTTAATGCTATTAATTATAACCAATCGGTAATAAAAGATTAAATAAATTTCATTTTTATGAAGAGGATAATCATTTATAAAATTACTCTAAATTAAGCTGCTGCTTCATTGCTTTTACGGTATTCTTTAGTAAAAAAGCAATAGTCATAGGACCGATTCCACCGGGGACGGGAGTGATATATTTTACTTTATTTACGACATGTTCAAAATCAACATCGCCGACAATCTTATTATTAGATAATCTAGTAATTCCTACATCAATTACCAATGCACTTGAATTAAAATATTTCGCCGTTAATTGCAAAGGTGAGCCTATAGCAGATATTACTATGTCGGCTTTAGAAGTTATAGAACTTAAATTTTGTGTTTTAGAGTGGCAAATAGTGAGGCTGCAATTTTCTTTTAACAGTAAAGCGGCGAGTGGCTTACCGACGATATTTGAGCGTCCTATAATCACCGCATTTTTGCCCGGTAAATGTTTCTCATATTTTTTAATTACTTCAAGGCAACCAAGAGCGGTGCAAGGAACGAATCCCTTATTTAATCCGCTATGTAAATAACCGACATTTAAAGGATGGAAGCCGTCCACATCTTTATGAGGCGCAACCGCCGATAAAATACTTTCTTTGTCTATATTAGTCGGCAGCGGTAATTGCACGATAATCCCCGAAATTTTAGGGTCATCGTTTAATTGATTAATTTGTTCTATTAGCTCACTTGTCGGTATTGTTTCCGGCAATTTTAATTGTAGGGTATCCACCCCTATTTTAGTCGAGCTTCTTACTTTGTTTTGTACGTATATATTACTTGCGGCGTTATCGCCTACCATTATAATAGCGAGCTTTGGAGAAATACCTAGATTGTTTTTAATTGCCTCAATTTCTAATTTTAATTCGGCTAATATTTTGTTGGCTAAATACTTCCCGTCAATTATGTTATTCACTATTTTCTTACTCATTTATAGGTTTTATTGCTTTATTAGAAATATAGCTATGTAAAATCAAGTTTTTGAGGTCATACCTAGCTAGAGCATTGTTACGTGGATAGGTAAAGCGTTCTCGATGTCATTCCCGCGCGGGCGGGAATCCAGAAAAATACTTTTTAAGTCATCCTGAATTTATTTCAGGATCTTTTTCAAGAGATGCTGAAACAAGTTCAGCATGACAAAGAAAAGCCCGGATTCCCGCCTACGCGGGAATGACATCGAAAATTCGAGCCATGCAACAACGCCCCGCCTGCGCGGGAATGACGTCGGTTTTTAGGTATTTCCCCTTCTACTTTTTTTACTCTTTCGCCGAAAATTTAGTAGTAGAATATTCAAAATGCAAAGCTTTTCCGTCAAATACTTTGCTATAAGCGTGGTGAAGACTGCTTGCAGCTTCGGCAAAACCGGTAAGAATTAATTTCAGCTTACCGAGGTAACTTGCTATATCGCCGATCGCATAAATGCCGGCAATATTAGTTTGGAAATAAGGAGGTTCTACTTCGATATGATGAAGCCTAACATTTAGCCCCCACTTAGCAATAGGTCCGAGTTCCTGTTTAAGCCCAAAAAACGGCAATAAAATATTAGCGGTTAATAAACGAGTATTACCATGCAAATCTTTTACGCAGACCTTTTCAAGTATGCCGTTATTTCCTTGTAAAGCATCTAGTTGATAGCCGATAACTAACTCAATTTTACCGCTATCTGCTATATTTTTTAGTTGTCGCAAACTTTCACTTGCTGCCCTGAATTTATCACGCCTATGTACTAAATATATTTTCCTAGCGATCTCGGAAAGCGAAATAGCCCAGTCAACGGCCGAATCGCCGCCACCGGCTATTACTATTTCTTTATCCTTAAAGCTATTGCGGTTATTTACAAAATAAAATACCGATTTATTTTCAAATTCTTCAATATTTGCTAAAGGTGGTTTATTCGCTCCGAAGGAACCGGCACCGGCGGCAATGATAATAATCTTACCTTTGATAGTAACATTTTTTGAAGTTTTAACCTCAAAAATTCCGTCTTGCTGTTTTAACTCTATAGCTTGCTGGTTAAGGTGATATGTAGGCTTAAAGGGTGCAGCTTGCAACTCTAGTTGTTTTATTAGTTCTTCCCCCATAATTTTAGGGTGAGCAGGTATATCATATATAGGTTTTTCAGGGTAAAGAGTAATACATTGCCCTCCTATTATTTCTTGAGAGTCGATAATATGACATTTCATACCTAATATGCCGGCTTGAAAAATAGTAAATAATCCAACCGGTCCCGTGCCGATTATTATAACATCCGTGCTGTGCATAGTTTTATAGATTTAAATTTGACAGGATTTTATTGTAGAATGAACAAATAATCAACCTTCTTAAAAAATAACTAAGCTTTAATTATAAATTTATTGAAGTTTGCAATATTATAATCGATTATGGTAATGTAAAGATTTGATGTCATTCCCACATGGATACCATAAACGTCATTGCGAGGAGGCATTTATGCCGACGTGGCAATCCAGGAAAAAAAACAGCAAAAAATGCTATGAAAATTATTATTTTCTGGATTGCCACGCCGCTTGCAGCGGCTCGCAATGACGTTGCAGGTATCCACGCAACAATGCCTTCAGTCGCTCGCAATGACGTTTAGGGCATCAACACTATAAAATACACAATGGTTGTCATGCTTAATATTTGTTTAATTATTCTTTTCCTATTTATTTGCTTAATGACTTACCTTTTCATTAAGGCAATAGATGCTTTTACTCAGCTGTTAATATTAAATAGCTTTACAAGCATTATGACGTTATTAATTTGTTTTTGCGGATCGTATCTAAGAAATAGCTCTTATTTAGATATCGCACTTATTTATCTTTTCTTAAGCTTTATAGCTAGTAATGCTTATTTAAAATATTTTTTACATCAATCTAATCAGAATTAAACATGGTCGTAAACATAGCACACGTTATAATATTAGGAAGCGGCTTAAGTGGTATGCTTACGGCACTATCGATGGCAAAAATCGGTATTAAAACTACTATTATCGAAAGTAAGTCAATTAAGGCAAATAACTTTTATAGCGATATAAGAAGTACGGCCCTAACACCGGCTACTAAAAATTTTTTGAGCCATCTTGAGATATGGTCGAAAATTGAAAATTTAGCGGCTGAAATGCAGGACGTGTATGTAGTTGATAATAAAGCACCGGAGATATTGCATTTGAGAAATAAGCTACGATGTCATTCCCGCGCAGGCGGGAATCCGGAAAACATCCTAAAATCCAAAAATAAATGCGGAATGGAAAAAGACCTAGATTCCCGCTTTCGCGGGAATGACATCAACGAGCTAGCAGCTCCTCTTGGATATGTAGTAAAAAATAGTGAGTTTAAAAAAGCTTTAGTGACAAAAATAAAAGAGAGTTCTTTTATTAATCTAATCGATGAATGTGAATATAAAAAAGTAGAAAGCAACCCCGATCACTGTGTTATAACACTAGATAATAATAAGAAAATCACTTGTAATTTACTAATAGTCTGTGACGGATATCACTCGAAAGTTCGCTCATATTATTTTAGTGAGGAAGTAGAGGCATCTTATCAAACGGCACTTACCTTTAATATTAAACATGAAGTAAAGCATGATAATTGCGCCATGGAGCATTTTCTGCCGCTCGGTCCTTTTGCTCTTTTGCCGTTAAGAGATCAAAATAGCTCTTCGGTAATATGGTCTACAGAGCTTACGCAAGCGTCTTTGCTGCAAAATTTATCTGCTGAAGAATTTACATATTTAGTGCAAAGAAATTGCGGTAAGTCTTTAGGCAAAATTACTATTGATAGTGAAATTTCAGCTTTTCCTTTAAAGGCTCGTTTAGCAAATAGGTATTTCCACAACCGGATAGTGCTGATTGCCGATAGCGCTCATATTATCCATCCGCTCGCCGGTCAAGGTCTTAATCAGGGTATAAAAGATATAGAAGTCTTAACAAAACTGATAAATATTACGGGAATAAAAGAAGAAACCTTGCGGCAATATCAGAAATTAAGGCAAGACGATAATTTTATTATGTATAAAATTACTGATGAGCTAAATAATATTTTTTCAAATTATTCAAAAAATTTAAGATGTTTAAGACAAATAGGGTTTAAGGCGATAAATAACTTTAGACCTATTAAAAATTTAATTACTAGTTATGCGATGGGAGAGAGGTGAGCAGTGTTACATGGCTTAAGAATCGTCATTGCGAGCAGCTGTAGGCTGCGTGGCAATCTCATCAAATATCCTGAGATTGCTTCGTCAATTACTATGTAATTTTCCTCGCAATGACGATTTGGTGTCCACGCAGAAATAACATAGAACGTAATTTTATGAGATATGTATGAGTAAAGAAAATTTAAGCACTAAATCATCAATTAATACACCGGAAGGAATAACGAGGCCCAATCCTGAACCGCAAAAAGAACGGCAATCGCAAAATAATAAACCAATAGAAAAAAGAACGCTGAAAGAGGACAAAGCACTTTTCGGTGCTAGAGCCGGTCGTGCTGCACTTGCTGCGGGCGGGGTAGCAGTTGAAATAGTAAAGGGGATCAGTAAAGTTGCCGTTACCCATGATCCTACTCATATAGCAGATGCAGCAATTAATGTAGGAGAAAAAGTGGCAAAAGCTTATGATCCGATTGATAAGCTTCAGCAAGGTGCAAAAATTAAAGAAAAAGGTCCACGAAGCCCTAGTTTAGCTGATAAGGCATTAAATAAAATCAGAACGATGCCCGGTGCTGAAACTGCAGCAAATGTACTAGAAAAAACATATAAAACGTTAGGTAGTAAAGCGGTAAAACGTACGGCTAGAATTGGCGGCGTCATGGTATCGTTAGCTCTTAACCCCACTCCCGTCGGGCTTGGTCTTGCTGCACTTTCTTTAACAGCCGTTGCTTATAATGTCGGAAAAGAAACTCTAGAAGTAAGAGCGGATAAACATTTAGATAGAAAGAAAGAAACCTTAGAAAATATTAAAGCTAATTATGTAAAGCAAGTAGAGTTAGTAGTTAGTACTCAAAAAGATAAAGCAAAAGATAGCCCTGCACTTAAAAATTTTCTAGATACTAAGTTACCTAAAATTTATCAAGAAAAAGCTGAACCTGAAAAATTAAATACAACGAGAACTAAAGAGATTTTAAAAGCAGTACGAGATAATGTTTTAGAAGTAACAGCTTTAGTTGCACAAGCAAGTTCGGCAGGCGGTATTATAGCCGCTGTAGCAGCAGGTGTTATTGGAGGAGGAGTTAATATAATAGGTGAAGCTGATAACAAATTAGTACGTATGGAGCAACACAACGCCAAAAAAAATCAAATAAATAATTTAAAAGCATCGATAGGAAATTATGAAAATACGAAAGACTTACTTGAAAAAGAAAGGCAAGCAAAAATAGATACCAAAGCATTAGAAGAGTTTTTAACTACAACCCCTAAAATTGATCAATTAAGTGAGGGACAGTTAAGAGAGCATTTTAATGTAACAAGAGCAAAAGTAGCAGAAAGGCAGGAATTTTTACCTCCGCCTGAAAAAACTAGATATGAGAAAGTGAAATCAGCAGTAAAAGCGGGAAAAGATTATTTTGTTGAGTCACAGTTTGGGGATTTAAAAGAATTATATAGCTCGGATAAAGAAAAATCAAAAAATACTGAGGTGAGTCCCCCTATAGTAAAAGCTGAATCAGCTAAATCGGTTGAAGTAACTAAAGAAAAAGTAAAAGAACAAGCGCATCATATGCAAGAGAGCTTAACACACGGCAACGTTACGGCATATAAACCGAATATCTCTTCACCTATTGTTACTCCTACTAATGCTTCTCATAAAAAACAAAATGAATCATCACGAGGTTAATTTGACGGTAGAGCTAAATTCAGAAAGCTTTAGACAAGATGAATTTGAGGACAAGCCTGCGCAGCGTACTAAAGTACGTAAGCACAGGCGAATGTCGAAAAATTCGCTTGTATCAAGCTTTCTGAATGACGCTGTAACAAAATTTTATAATTATTTAATAAATTATATTTTACCGCCGAGATGCTTATCATGTTCAGAAATACTAAATAGTAAAGGAGAATTTTGCGCTAGCTGCTGGGGTAAGCTTGATTTTATTGCTAAACCGTATTGCCAATTATGCGGTCGTAAACTTGCAATAGCGATTTTAGATAATTTTTGCTGTACTCGTTGTTATAACAACAAACCGAATTATGATTTAGCGCGCAGCTTGCTTAAATTTAATGAATATAGTAAAAAAATAATCCATCAATTTAAATATCAAGATAAAACCGTATTTGCCAAGACTTTCGCAAAGCTGTTATACAATAGATACGGCAAAGAAATTGCCGATATCGATTTAATCGTACCGGTGCCGATGAATAGGTTTAAGAGGTTACTGCGAATGTATAATCCCGCTCATATTTTAGCTCAGGAAATTGCCAAAATAACCGATAAGAATATAAAAGCCGACATATTAATCAAAGCAAAATGGACGAAATCACAAACATTTTTATCTAAAAAGCAAAGGATGAATAACATCAAAAAGAGTATTAAATTTAATAAAAAACACAAAATTACCAAACAAAAAATTTTATTAGTCGATGATGTAATAACTACCGGTACCACTATTGATGAATGCGCTAAAATTTTACGCCGAGCGGGTGCTAGTTCGATATCGGTTATGACAATTGCGATGACATGATATACTCAGATAGAACTTCAAAAATTGCCTACTCTTTTGCTTTCAAGAATTGCTCTTTCATTTTATCGAGGATTCCTGTACTCACGTACTAAGCTGTACGCTGCGCTCAGTCACCTCTCAAAATAAAATTCAATTCTTGAAAGCATGTGAGTATATGCCGTCTTATAAGCTCGCAGGTAGCCACGTATTAAGTATACGCTGCACTCCGAGGGTTTTAGACTCCTTGCTCTTTTTGAAGTTGATCTTCGTCTATCAATTTTTCATTTCACAGCAGTATATACCGGCTTTGTTGCATGGTTCGATAAAAGCAGTAGTATGTCATTCTAGCTAAAGGCGGGAATCTAGAAAATTATAGTCATCCTGAATTTATTTTAGGATATATTAATGAGATGCTGAAACAAGTTCAGCATGACAAGACTGGATTCCCGCCTTTAGCTAGAATGACATCGAAAATTTGAGCTACGCAACAAGACCGTTGCCGGAATAACATCAAATTAATTATGCTTATTTACTTTTCTTGATCCGCATTAGTTAGTATGTTATGTTTTAACCTATAAAAATTTATTATAAATCATATGCCGCAAATTTATTTTAACGGTCCTGTCGGACGAATTGAAGGAGTTTATACAAAATCTGCTTTACAATATGCTCCCCTTGCGTTAGTTCTGCATCCTCACCCGTTATATGAGGGAACTATGAATAATAAAATAGTTTACAACTCATATAGAATTTTAGCCGATAACGGTTTTACGGTACTGCGAATTAATTTCAGAGGAGTAGGGCGTTCTCAAGGTAAATTTGACAATGGTGTAGGTGAGTTAATAGATGCGGCAACCGCCCTTGATTGGCTTCAGCAAAATAACCCTAATAGCGGTATTAATTTAATATTAGGGTTTTCATTCGGTGCATGGATAGCTATGCAGTTGGTAATGCGTCGTCCTGAAATCAATAATTTTATTGCTATCTCGCCGCCGGTAAATAAATATGATTTTTCTTTTCTATCGCCGTGTCCTATCCCCGGCTTTATCTTACAAGGCGATAATGATAGCATCGTGTCAGTTGATGAAGTACGTAAATTAGCAAATAAATTATCTAAGCAACAATCACATATAAAAGTTGATTATAAAATAGTTACCGGAGCAGATCATTTTTTCCGTTATAAAACTGAAGAATTTACGCAAGCGATAAATAAGTATTTAAAATCAATAGATACTAATACTCACTATCAAAATGCAAATAATAACAAAAATATCAATAAAAGCTCTAATAAATTGTTTTTGTATTAATTTAAGAAGGTCTATTGTTAGGCGTTGTTGCACGGCTCTTTTTGCAAAGTGTTTCGGTGTCATGCCGAGGCCCCTCCCACGGCATCCAGTCTTTTTACTAAGATTTTTTCTGGATACCGTGGTCAAGCCCACTACTGTACGAACGTTTAAATAAAGAGGTAAAAATTCTGTCATTCCGTGGCTACGACCACTTCAGTCCAGCTTATAATATCATAAAAAGATTCTAAAATAAGTCTAATATGGCTTTATTTTCCTGGATGCCGTGATCAAGTCACGGCATGACACAGCCTTTTTTCAACGTTCGTACAGTAGTGGGTCAAGCCACGGTATGACACCGTACTTGTAATAACCATAATACAGTAAATTATGAGCCATGCAACAACGCCCTATTGTTACGTGGATGACCATATTTTAATAAAAACTAACATCTTGTTAAAAATAACTTAACAAAAATTAAATATTCTGTGTATATTCTAGCTTTTAAATAGGAAAAGCTAGAATGAAAAAATATTTTACCCCCTCTATATTGAAATTTATCTATGTAATATTAATTTTTATATATAGTAGCTCATCATACGGAAATGAAAAAATTGAAGCCATACAAGATTATAAACCGATATTCTTACCGGTTTCTACACAAAATAAAAAAATAAAAATCGCTATCCGTTCTTATACGCATTTTTCAGAATCATTTTTTGTTTTAGTAGACCCTTATTCATTCAAGACTGAAATATCCTTAGCTAATAAAGTAACCTTTTCCGGTAATAAAAAAAAGCAGCGTAATATTATAAAAACTTTAAATAAAACTCCTTATTTAAAAGCCTTGAATAAATATAGTTATCCTCCTTATATCCGGCAAAATTACGGTGCTACGGAATCAATGTATAAAAGAAAGGGTTGTTTTCTAACTATTGATATGTGTCCCTCTTCTAAAAGCTTTGAAGAAGATTTTTTTAAAAAATTAGTGGAGCTATCGGATCAATTACATAAGCCGCTACCTATCGCCGTATGCATATCGGGGTTATGGATAGTTAAACACACGGATGAATTTTTATGGTTAAAAAAACAACAGGATAGCGGTAAATTACAAATAACTTGGGTTAATCATTCCCTTACTCACCCTTATTTTAAGGATGCTCCGTTTGAAAATAATTTCCTGCTTTCTAATAAAAAGGATTTTGAAAAGGAAGTTTTTGAAACGGAAAAAATATTATTACAATATAATATTGCGCCGTCGCCTTTTTTCCGCTTTCCCGGTTTAATTTCCGATAAGACATTAGTTATGAAATTAAAAAAATTCGGTCTTATTCCGCTTGGAAGTAAAAGCTGGCTCGCCAAAGGTGAAATTGTAAAAGAAGGCTCTTTTATATTAGTACACGGCAATAGCAACGAGAAAAAAGGTATAGATTTAATTATGCCGATGCTACCAGATTTAAAATTATTGCCTATTCAAAAAGCATTTTTACCGTAAGTTTCCTCATTGCGAGGAGGCAATGCCCGCGTGGATGGTTAAAAGCGCTTAAAACTTGTCATACCGTGGTCAAGCCGGCGTTGTTGCATGGCTCGATAAAAGCAGCGGTATGTCATTCCCGCGAAGGCATTGTTGCGTAGATCAAACTCATTACAAAAAAACACCGTCATTGCGAGGAGGGACGTAGTCCCGACGTGGCAATCCAGGCTATCCCGAATGTAATGAGGGATTTAATTAGAATGCCACGCCGCTTACGGCGGCGACCTTGTTGCATGGCTCGAATTTTTGCAAAGTGTTTCGGTGTCAAGCCACGGGTATGACACCGTACTTATAATAACCATAATACAGTAAATTATTAGCCATACAACAACGCCTGAAAACGGGAATCCAGAAAAGTATTTAAGCGAATTATATAGTAAATTTTTATATAATTTTGTTTATTTTAAGTATTTTTCTAGATTCCCGCCTTTAGCTAGAATGACATACTGCTGCTTTATCGAGCCATGCAACAAAGCCCACAGCGGCTCGCCATGACGTTTAACGTTCCACGCGGGCATTGGCGACCATGGTATGACACCATACTCAAAAAAAACTACTCCACCACAATATTGCCGATTACTCCTCTATAGTAAATATTCGGATTATACATAGATTCGCTATAGACGGCAGGAGTTGCAAATATTCCTTTATTGATAGCTTTTATTTTATATTGATATTTTATTTCGTAATTTGGAATAGTGCCGAATAGAATTACTCTATCTTCGCGACGCTCGATATTGATAGGTTGCCAGATAAGCGTTTTGTTGTCATCTCGTAATATATTTATAGTATTATTTGCCGGTAATAATTCAAAACCGGCAGGCAGTAAGTCTAACACCACAATATTATTAAGTATATCCTTATTACCTGACCTTAATGTTAGAGAAACAGTAACATTATCGCCTAATTTTACTTTATTAACTTCTTTATTATTTTCATCCAAATATTTTCTTGTTATCTCAATTCCTTTATTGATCTCTTTATTATCGTTTAACGACTTATCAAAACCTGAAGTTAAGAGCTGATAAAAGAATCCCTTCGTCGATGAAATTAATTCTAAATTTTGAGTATCGCTTGCCGCAAAGTCTACAGTCATTATTTTATTGCCTTGCATTGAAAGCTCTTGCTGTTCTTTATCATGACTATAGGCTTTAACCTTAATACTACTTTCTTCTACATTATTTATATTATCGGCATAAGCAATGCTTGCCATAATTGCGTAACTTGCCGCTAAACTATTATAATTATCATTCGATAAGTTAGCAATTTCCTGAACGATTAATTTGTCGATAGTCTTCAATCTTTCCGGAAAATGCCGTGATATTATATATAGATACTGACTATATTTTATCAAAGCATTATAATATTGATAGTTTGAAAGCGTGGACGGGTTAATAGGTTTATTTAAAGTAAAACTGTCAAGGAGACTATTAGCTTCCTCATTCATTTGTAACATTTTATAGCTAGCTGCTAAATACACCGAAGTGAGATCATCCCGCCAAATATCTTTCTGAGAAGTTTCTAAGTAATTTAAAACATTAGCAATATAATTAGTAGTGATCTCATTATTTTTGGTAAGTATATAAATAGCATAGGCTTTTTCTCGTGCGGCATTTAAAGAATTAATTGACCTATTTGCCGTATTTTTAAGGTAATTTATGCCGGACGTAAAAGTATCGCTCGGTACGGGCAAGTATTTTGCCGAGCTTTCCGTTAAAAAATGCATAGCGTAAACGGAAATAAAATCGTCAGAGATACTAGCGCTTGAAGTATTAGCTGCGTTACTCCACATATTAAATCCACCGTCATAATTTTGTCTTTCGCTGAGAGTTTGAAACGCCTTATATAATGATTCATCAATTTTTTTCCGCTCAAGCTCAAGAGTTTTTATTAATTCTTGTTCGTTATATAATATGACATTAGCAAAATTTTTGCTTATTAATTGCTCGGTAGAAGCAAACGGATAATTATCAAGATAACTTTTAAAGCCCCTAGTAATAGCTAGCGGTGATTTAGCAACCGATAGCTGAAGTTTGGCAAATTCTGTATATAAGTCTCTAGAGGTTTTTAGGGTAATTTTATCAAGCGGCGCATATCCCGTATCGATAGTAGTAATGTTCGGTAGAGGAGGGCGGACGCTAGCGGTAGAAGTCATTACCGATTTCGTATTATTCAAAGAGGCGGTTACTTTAAAATTTGCCGAACCGAGGCGTGAAGTAGCTTTTAATTTAACGTTAATACTAGTTTCTTTATTTTCACTTATTTTTATCTCACGAGGATAGTCTAGTATTTGAAGCCCTTCGCTTGTTTCAATATTTATCGAAACTTTAGCATTTCCTGAACCCTTCACGTTATTTGCGATTGTTACGGGAGTTATAAATTCGTCAGTCGGTGCAACGAATAAAGGTAAATTCGAGCTAATCACGAAATCTGATTGAACGTAAAGCTTAGCATCGGTGCTACCTACCGAATCAAGAGTTGTCGAAACGGCCATAACTCTTAAAGTGCCGTTAAAATAATCGGGAATATCGAACGTAACTTCTTTTTTATCTAACGTTGAGTCGATAATTCCTGACCAAAAGGCAACGGGAGGCTGATCTGATCTTTTAAACGGATTTAAGTTTTTGTTTAAATCTATAAAATTATCGCCTCCGGGGGCTGCCATAAAGCTTTTCATCATAATAGAATTTTCCGGTAATATTAAATCCATAATATGCGAAGTTTTGACCTCTAACGCTTTATCTTTAATAAAATAATTAAGCGGGTCGGGCGTTTTATAATTGCTAAAAGATAAGATACCTTCATCAACGGCAAATATTATAATTTTGCCGGGTTTAGAGGTGCGATATTCTACTGTCAATTTCTCACCTGATTTTATTTTGTCAGGTACGGTTAATTCAATTTTTTGCTCATGCTTATAGATATCGGCAGTAAAGGGCAAACTTGCATAGCTGAAAGGAGAAACAAAAATTTCTTTAGAGTCTAGCTCTCTTATAAATTGTACATTAATAAATCCTTTGCCGGCAAAATCTTCGGGAATTTTAATTTCTTGAATACTGCTAGTTTTACCTGCTTTAAACCGGGTGAAATTATGGACTTTATCGGTTTCGATAGTAATTAAGCCGTAGCCCGTATAAGGAGCTATAATATTTAAAAGAATTTTTTCACCGGATTTATAGTCACTTTTATTTAGTTTTAAAGTAAGGTTAGCGTTCTCGGTTAAATTTGCGGTAACATTCCCTTCGCCGAGTATTGAAAATTCCGCCTGAGAAAAAATAGTATTATTTTTATCCGTTAAATAAATAACATAGTCCCCCGGCTCTTTAGTAGGCAGGTTATAAATATAGCCGGACTTTTTTGTTATATTAATCTCGGTTGAGGATAAAGGAGCTTCGACCGGTGTCGATTGATAAGAATAACTACCGTCACCGCTTGCAACTAAGCTATTTACATAATTAATTTTCTTCAAGATAAGCTGCAATTTTGTAGCATCTATTTTGTTACCATAGCTATCTATTGCTATAAATTCGAGCTTAGCCTTCGATTGTTGTTTGATATGTTTTAAATCATTATCGGTTTTAAAGCCGATAATATAAGGTAAGGGGGAGACGATAATTGACTTATTAGCGTTAACGCTTCTTCCTGAATCAGGTTCAAATCCTTCGGCTGAAAAAGTGAGGTTGTAAGTAGCTCCATTATATTTTGCCAGATTTAAATCAAATATTCCGACGCCCTTATCATCGGTTGTAACATCACCAAGCCGATCATTAAAGCTTTCTTTGTTTTCTTTGCCGCTATAAAATATATAATCCTTAAAAGCAGCTACCGAAAATTTGACAGGTTTAACATTAATATAAGAAGTAATTTTTCTATTTAAAGCCGGTGTGCCGTATAGATTACTTAAGCTAACCGTAGCTTTTAGATTTTTCGGTGCAATCCATAATTTATTTTTAACATCATCAAAATCTATGTTTATTTTCATTCTATCGGGTAGGAAATCCTCTACTCTTACGGATAAATTATTAAGGTAATTAGTTGCGTCTTTATCTTTAACTAAATATAAATCTATGTTATATGAACCGGTAAAAGAGTCTTCGCTAGTTTGGAATAAATACTGTGTAAATCCCTCTTCATTTAACACTATTTTCTTTTTATCTATTATTTTTCCGCGCGGATTTGTAACTTGCAACTCTAGCGGTAAGCCGTTAAACTTGCTTTGCCAGTTACTTTGTTTCACTAATATCCCTATATTGCCGCGTTCTCCTGGTTTATAAATTCCGCGATCGGAAAATAAATAAGCTTTCAGCCCTTCAGGTGAGCTTTGCGCTCCCGATACATCAAAGCGTGAATAATTAACTTCCCGATCAATTCGCCCATACGGCATAAAAGAAAAATCATCACCGCCCGTTAGCACGTAAGCAATAGGTTTCTTTTCTCTAGTGAAATCACGAATGCCGGCACGAATGGCGGGCAAAGTCGTATGACCGTCACCGTCCGTTATACCGCTTGCTATTATCTCACCGTTAAGACCTATAATATCCGCCTTAACGCCTTGTGCCGGCTTACCGGTGCTGATAGAGGAAACAAATATATGCTGCAAACCGTCTTTATCGGTTTTAACTATAAATCCAAGATCGGTTACCAAAATTAATCTTTTATCTTCTGCTACCTTGTTACCTCTTTCATCTTTATAAGAAACTTTTGTTAGGAATAAACCTTTGCTATAAGAATCTGAAGAGCCAAGTTTTAAATATTTACCGAAATCTAGCGTAGAATAACTAGGTAAGTCGGTATTTTTAGAGTCTATAGCTATATCTTCTTCAAATACTTCAGAAATATTATATTCGTTGAAAGAATATTCATTGATAAATGTCGGATTTTGGAAGCTATTATATCTACTAGTTTGACTGATTAAGTGGTTAATATCAGCTTGGTTAATTTTATCGATTTCTACGTGTAATTTATCTATACCGACTGAGTAAACTGAAAGTTTCTTCTCACCTGAAAGCGATAATATTGAGCCGTTAGACATTAATTTAACTTCTTTAAGCTCGTTAGGTACTTGCAGTATTTGGCTGTAATCATTTCCTAAAACTAAATTTCCTTTAGCTTCCATGCCTTGCTTTATTTTAAGTAACAAATACCTAGAGGGAATAGTATTAATTTTAAAGCTGTGTAATAGACCTGTTGCATAACTTGCTTCTAAAGGTAATTTGTACGTCAAGCCGGTACTCGCATCCTCACGTACGTTAGAGTACGCTGCGGTGCTGCGTTCCGTGTTTCCTTCAAATTCCTCTTTATTAGCTACGTTATGCAAGCGGTCTAATGTGTTATTTTCTGAAGCAGTGGGCAAAAGTTCAAAATTTACTTTTTCGGCTTTCTTCAGTATATCATCGGTAATTTCCTTCGGGCTTTGCCAAGCATAATCCTTTTTCCCTAAGCTTCCTTGAGAAGAAGCCGGTTTGTCTTTCGGTAATAATAATAATTCTAAGTGGTTTTTAACCTCTTCACCTGATATAGGGGCATTAGTCGTAACTATTATTATTTGCTGCGGGATATATTTATTATCTTTAACTATGGTAGCTACTGCTTTTGTAACTTTTAAATATGATGATAGGCTAGGTATTAATAACTGTTGTTTATACGAATATTTTTGAGAATTTATATTTTTATGATTAAAATCCTCTCCGCCATATAATGGTTTAACGCCGTCTTCGATGATGAAAGAAACGATATATTCGCTATCTTCTAAAGACTTTATATTAGTAATAATAGTAGCTTCAGTGTTATTATCATTAAATTTTACCGAAAAAAATAATTTTTCTGTGGTAGTAGATTTAACAAAGCTAAGTCTTTTTTCTAAAGTTTTAGGATCAATAGGATAGTTAAATTCTATTTTTGTTTGAATAAGCTTTTTGTCGTTATCTTGCAGATAATTCATTTCTTTGATAATAGGTAATAAAGGCAGAGTTTTGAAAGTGATATTATTCTGATCTAAATTTATAAATTGTGGGAAAATAGCCTTTTCATTAATAGTGACTTTATAAGTTTGGTCAGCTAAAAAATGCTCTTTCGGGGTAAAAATTATATTATAATTCCGATCAAATCGCCATTCGCCGGCAATTTTAGGTTCAATAGTTACATATTCGTTTATTTTTTGTCCTGCAATCCCTAAATCCCTATTAGGGGTAGCACACCAGTCTTTAATTCGCGTATCGCACAGATTAATATTTAAAGAATTCTGGCCGGCTAGATTTTCATCAACTAACTTAAAATACAAAGGTATCTTTTCGTTAAGACTTGCAGCAACCGCAGATAGATTTATGAAAGATAAGAAAATAACTAATATAAATCTATAAAAAATATTTTTCATATCTATAATTTTTATTTATAATAACTTTAATTATATATTAAATAAAATTTAGTAAAGCAATGGATATTTTTTTAAAGTATTTTGGCAATCAATTTTATTTAACTTGGTTCTTAATAGGATTTAGTTTTCCTTTATCTATAAGAGTTTGTCACACAAAATGTCGTTATTTACAATAAACTTTGAATATTTATAGTTTTTTCTTAATTGATATTCCATACTCGCTAGCTAATTTAAGTAATTTTTGATCAAAAGTGCAAATAGGAATATTTTCAAGTGTAGCTTCAGCAAGTAAAATGCAATCAACTATATGAATATTATATTTGGTATAATATTCTAAAGCAGTTAAAAAACATTCTTTTTTGCATTTTATTCCTTTATAAGTAAACATTTCGGATAGTGTTAATGATATTTCTTTACGTGGTATTTTATAAAATGAGGATAGTAAATATATTACTTCAGTAAATACAGTCTGTTCTATTATTAAAGTAATATGACCTGTTTTTACTTTATCAAATACTATTTTTGTCTTATCAAACATTTCTTGATTATCTGCCAGAAGATATCGTGCAATAAAATTTGTATCACAGAGATATTTCATAAATATTTCTCATTCTTTTTGAGAGTTTGAGAGATATTTTCATGCCACGCTTTTTCTCTTATTTCATTGAATGAAAGTTTGGAATCTTTTTTATAAGCGGCAAGTGCACCGCCAACATCGGAAATAGGGGATAATATGACTTGATTACTTTCATTAATTTCGATAGAGATAATATTACTATTTAGAACTTCTCTTACTTTCTTTGGTAAAGATACTTGCCCTTGAGAGGTAATAGTAAGTGTATTAATATACATATAAAAATACCATTTAAATTATTATTACATTAAATACTAGCATTGTATTATAATTTATAATACAATTAAATTAAATAATAGTATATATAATATTCAAACATTAACTTTATAAATTACCGTAAACTAAAAAATACATATGACTTTTATTAAAGAATTTGCAAATAGAGGATATTTGCACCAATGCACCGACCTTGAGCGGCTAACCGCTATAACGGCAGAAACAAAAATAGCCGCTTATATCGGCTTTGATTGTACGGCTACGTCGCTACATATCGGTAGTTTAATGCAGATAATGATTTTGCGGCTGCTGCAGCAATGGGGACACAAACCGATCGTGATAATCGGTGGCGGTACTAGTAAAATCGGTGACCCTTCGGGTAAAAATCAAGAACGTAAGGCTCTAACTAAAGAAGATATTGTCAAAAATGCCGAAGGTATTAAAAAATCTTTGTCGAAATTTATTAAGTTCGGTAGCGGTGAAAGCGACGCTATTATGCTAGATAATTCGCAGTGGCTAGATTCTCTTAATTATTTGGATTTTTTAAGGGATTTCGGCGCGTTTTTTTCCGTTAATCGGATGTTAACGATGGATTCGGTAAAGTTACGTTTAGATCGTGAGCAGCATTTAAGTTTTCTAGAATTCAACTATATGTTATTGCAAGCTTATGATTTTTACCATTTAAGCAAAAATTACGATTGCGTATTGCAGTTAGGCGGTAGTGACCAATGGGGTAATATAGTGATGGGTGCCGAGCTTATCAGAAAGCTAACCGGCAGAGAAGTATTCGGGATGACGACGCCGCTACTTACGACTTCTTCAGGGGAGAAAATGGGTAAGTCGGTCGGTGGAGCGGTATGGCTTAACGAAGACCTTTTAAGTCCCTACGAATATTATCAATATTGGCGTAATTGTGAAGATGCGGATGTTGTACGATTTGCTCGGCTATATAGTGAGTTATCGAAAAATGCTTTAGCGGAATTTGAAAATTTGGCAGAGTCGGATATTAACGGTGCAAAAAAACAATTAGCTTTTAATTTGACCAAACTTTGTCACGGAGAGGGGGCGGCAAAATCGGCGTTAGAGACGTCAATTAAATTGTTTGAACAAGGAGAAATTGACGAGAATTTACCGACTATTATTATTGAGCAGCAAATATTGCAACTAGGTATTCCGGCATTTGAATTATTTTATAAAGCCGGGCTTAGCTCTTCAAAATCCGAAAGCCGTAAATTAATTAGAGGTAAGGGCAGCAAAGTTAACGATCAAACGGTGCTTGATGAAAATATGTTAATTAACAGTAATTTTTTATTGGATGGACAGGTAATTAAGCTTTCCGTCGGTAAGAAGAAGCACATACTGGTTAAGGCTGAATAAAAACATAACAAGAAACCGTTATTGCGAGGAGGCACTAGCGTTGTTGCCTGGCTCGAAAAATAATAAAAATCCGTCATGGCGAAGCCACGAAGTAGCTGTGGCAACCCAGAAAAACATAGTCATCCTGAATTTATTTCAGGATCTACTAAAAAAAGATGCTGAAACAAGTTCAGCATGACAAGGACTAGATTGCCACGTCGGGACTTCGTCCCTCACTCGTAATGACGTTTAGGGTATCCACGCGGGCATTGCCTCCTCGCAATGACGGACTTTAATTTCACTTAGGTATATTATGAGTAAAATTAGGCTTGATGAATATTTATTAAAGTCGGGTCTCGTTGAAAACATTAATTTAGCGCAAAGCCTGATCATACAAGGGAAGGTACATAACGAATTTACGCAATTAACTAAACCAGGCATGCAAGTTGCTGTTAATAGTACTAATATTACCGTGAAACAGCCGCAGCATAATTATGTATCACGAGGAGCTTTAAAACTAATTGCCGCTTTAGATCATTTTAAAGTTAATCCGCAAAATTTGGTTTGTCTAGATATCGGCAGCAGTACCGGCGGTTTTACCGAAATATTACTTGAGAGAAAAGCGAAATTAATTTTTGCCGTAGATGTCGGTTACGGAGAATTACATCATAGATTACGAGATAATCCAAGTATAATAGTGTTAGAGCGAACTAATGCACGTTATTTAACCGATAAACAGATTACTACACCGCCTGATTTAATCGTTTGTGATGCTAGTTTTATTAGTTTAACAACGATATTGCCGGCTTCTTTAACTCTGGCTAAACAAGATTGTGAGCTTGTGGCTTTAATAAAGCCCCAATTTGAAGTTGAAAAGCATGAAGTAGAAAAAGGCGGGATTATTAAAAACTCTCTTTTGCATCAAAAAGTATGCGATAAAATTAGTTCATGGCTTGAGCGCGAGCATAATTTTAAAATATTCGGTATAATAGCCAGTCCTATTTTAGGGGCAAAAGGTAATAAAGAATTTTTAATCTACGGGAGACGAAAAATTTCATAATTTTGAATTAAATATTGCTAATATATTCTAACTGGTGTATCTTGCTTATAATACGATATATGGGTGGGAAATTAGGTGGGTTAACCCACCTTTTTTGTTGGTGGTATACTTAAAGTATCCCATGAAAATTGTCATCTAGTTGCTTGACCGGCGTGGTTGCGTGGCTTGATAAAAGCGGTAGTATGTCATTCCCGCGTAGGCGGGGCGTTGTTGCATGGCTCATAATTTACTGTATTATGGTTATTACAAGTATGGTGTCATGCCGTGGCTTGACCACGGCATCCAGTCTTTTACTAAGATTTTTTCTGGATACCGGGGTCAAGCCGGCGTTGTTGCATGGATTAGAAATTGCCATAAAAAGGGTGTCATTCTAGCTAAAGGCGGGAATCTAGAAAAATTATAGTCATCCTGAATTTATTTCAGGATATATTAATGAGATGCTGAAACAAGTTCAGCCTGACATAAGTAAGGTTGGATTCCCGCCTACGCGGGAATGACATCGAGAGCGTTTTTACGCTTCACACAACAAGGCTTAGTTGACCACGATACTGAAACACTTTGGGGTACAGCGTCATCGCGATCGCTTGATACAAGTAAATTTTTCGGCATTCGCCTGTACTCACGTACTCCTGTACGCTGCGCAGGCCCTTCCTCAAATTCATCTTGTCGGAAGCTTTCTGAATTTAGCTGTAACCAATAATAAGTAAAATTTAAAAATGCAATCCATTGAACAACAAATAATAAGCTTGATAGAAGAAACCCTAACAACTATGGGGTTTGAGCCGGTGGTTGTACGTTTGCGAGGATTAAATTATAAAACACTTGAAATATTAATTGATAGGTTAGACGGCGAAAAAGTAACGATAGAAGATTGCCGAAAAGTTAGCCAAAATATTTCCGCTATTCTTGATGTAGAAGATATTATTGATGACGCATATAATTTAGAAGTGTCATCAAGCGGTGTGGAACGCCCATTAGTGAAATTTGAAGATTATAATAGATTTAGCGGTAGAGAAGTTAATATAAAACTTAAAGCATTATTAAACGGTAAAACTCGTTATCAAGGTAAGATAATTAAAGCCGAAGATGATAAAGTTTACGTAAATCTTAAAGGAGAAGAGTTAGTAATTAATTTTAACTTAATTAAAAATGCTTCTTTAGTTTTAACTGATGAAATGTTTAAGGAATTACTAGGCAAAAAATAGCGTAAAAACTTTATTTGCATTAAAAATATACTAAATTTATGGTAAAAAAATTTATGGTAAAAATTTATGTCTAACATAGGTAATGTAGAAATTTTACAAATTATAGATTCCGTAGCTCGTGAAAAGGGTATATCAAAAGAAAATTTAATTTCGGCAGTTGAGCAAGCAGTCCAGGTTGCGGGACGAAAAAAATACGGTAACGAATATAATATTAAAGCGCAAATTAATAAGAAGACAGGTGAAATAAATCTTTTAAGAGTTCTTGAAATAGTAGAAAAGGTAGAAGATTATTTAACTCAGATTTCTCTGAAGGATGCCCTTGAAAAAACAGCGGATGCTAAAATCGGTGATGAGATATATGAATACTTACCGCCGATCGATCATGCAAGGGTGGCGGCGCAAGCTGCAAAGCAAGTAATAACCCAACGTATGGTAGAAGCAGAAAGAGAAAAACAATATTATGATTTCAAAGATAGAAAAGGTGAAATTATAAACGGTATAATTAAAAGAATAGAATATGGTGATGTATTTGTTGATTTGGGGCGTACCGAAGCAATACTTAAAAGAGAGCAATTAATTAGAGGAGAAAGCTTTAAAATTAATGATCGTGTTAAAGCTTATGTACAAGATGTAAGATTAGAAGCTAAAGGACCGCAAATTTTCTTATCTAGAACCGATAATCAAATGTTAATTAAACTATTTGAATTAGAAGTACCGGAAATTTATGATAATATTATCGAAATAAAAGCAGTAGCACGTGATCCGGGTTCAAAAGCTAAAATAGCGGTATTTGCTTCGGATACCAGTGTTGACCCCGTAGGGTCATGTGTCGGTATTAGAGGTAATAGAGTTCGGGCGGTGACAAATGAGCTAAACGGTGAGAAGATAGATATAGTATTATGGACTAATAACGTTGCTCAATTCGTAATTAATGCTTTGGCACCGGCAGAAATTACCAAAATTTTAATTGATGAAGATAAGAGAAAGGTGGAAGTTGTAGTATCTCAGGAAAATCAAAGTATAGCTATCGGCAGGCGAGGGCAGAATGTGCGCTTAGCCTCAAAGCTAACGGGCTGGAATATCGATATAATGACGGAAGAGCAAGAATCAAAAAGAAGAAATGATGAATTTGTAACTTCAACAGAATTATTTATGGAAGCTTTAGATGTTGAAGAAGTTATAGCTCAACTTTTATCGGTTACGGGATTTACTTCCGTCGAGCAAATAGCAAATAGTGAAATTAATTCGCTAACGGCGATCGAAGGTTTTGAAGAAGAGCTTGCTATAGAGATCAAAAAAAGAGCGGTTGATTACGTTGATATTAAAAACGAAGAAATTGTTAAAAAGCTTGAAGAGCTTGGAGTTGAACAAGAATTAATAGATATATTAGAACTTCAACCTGATGCTATATTAAAATTTGCCGAGTACGGCATAAAAACAATAGAAGATTTGGGAGAAGTGAATTTAACCGAATTTAAAACTTTAGCTCCGAATTCTAATATGACGGATGAAAACATTAAATTGTTAATTAAAACCGCCCGTCAACACGGAGAATTTAAAGAGAGTCAAGAAAAGGATAATATAGTTAGTTGAGCTGTATGTCATTCCTGCGAGGGCAGGAAAGCATTGTTGCGTGGCTCGGAAATTAATAAAAATTCGTCATGGCGAAGCCACGTAGTGGCTGTGGCCATCCAGGCTATCCCGAATGTAATGAGGGATTTAATTAGAATACTAAACAAGTTTAGTATAAAAATATGTTTTACTGGATGGCCACGACGCCAAGAGGCGTCTCGCCATGACGTTATTGGACTATAATAATTTAATAATTGCTAATTATAGGCGGTAAAGTTATACTACTCGTATTTCGAGAAACTTTATACTAAATATAATATTGCTACGGAAAGGTTTAACATTTATGACGAATAACCAGGAAATCAAACCCAAAAAGTTGACGCTTGGCAATTCAAAACTATCGCTTAATAAACCTATTGAGTCTCTTAGTGGGCCTCAAAGCTTTGTTAATTCTAAATCTAGAACATTAGTTGAAGTTAGAAAAAGTACCGTAACCGGCGGTACACTTTCTTTAGGTAAAGAAAAAAATAACTCAAATCAAAATCTAGAATCGACTAATGAAGAGTTTAATAGGCGTTTATCTATTCTTAAAAAAGCTGCAGAGCAGGCAAGGTCTAACGAAAATGCGCCTATAAGCACTTTAAGCAGACTTGCTAGTATGAATCAAGCGACCATTCAAAAAGAAGAACCTCCGGAAGATTTACCGCCTGAAAATGATACCAAATCGGTAAGGTTTGAAGAGACGCAAGAAGATGCTACTACGACTAATGCAGACTTACAAAAACCGGAAAAGAAAGTAGAAGCTTTTGTAAAATCTCCTTTGATCGGCGTTCGTAGCCGTTTTGGCATTGAATCGGAAAGTGATATAGGAAGAGAGAAGTTAACGGAAGGAAAAATAGTTGCGCCGAAAATCAAAATTGAAGAACCAAAGAAATTAAAAAAGACCGACATCTTTAATATGCTCGGTGAAGACGGCGGTGATTTGGGGGGCAAAACTAGAAGCCTTGCATCAATAAAAAGAGCTAGAGACAAAGAGAAACGAAAAGCGCAGCAGCAGCAACCGGAAAAAATATATAGAGAAGTTACGATCCCTGAAGTTATAAGTATTAGCGATTTAGCAAGCGGTATGTCGGAGCGGGCTGTTGATGTTATAAAAGAACTAATGAAATTAGGGATTTTGGCAAATACCAGCCAAATGATCGATGCAGATACGGCGGAATTAGTCGCTACAAATTTAGGTCATACGGTAAAAAGAGTTCAAGAATCGGATATTGAAAATATTTTAATTAATAAAAATGAAAAAGATGAAGATTTAAAGCCGCGCGCTCCTATTGTGACTGTTATGGGGCACGTAGATCACGGAAAAACTTCATTACTCGATGCTTTAAAATCTACCGATATTGCGGCACAGGAAACCGGCGGAATTACTCAGCATATCGGTGCTTATAGAGTTACTTTGGAGGGCGGTAAAGCCATTACTTTTATTGATACCCCCGGACATGAAGCTTTTTCGGAAATGCGCGGTCGAGGAGCGCAAGTAACGGATATAGTAATAATAGTAGTTGCCGCAGACGATGGAATTAAAACTCAGACCATCGAAGCAATTAATCATGCCAAAGCTGCTCATGTTCCTATAATTGTTGCCATTAATAAAATTGATAAGCCCGATATCGATATTGAGAAGGTTAAAAATGAGCTTTTTGTTCATGAAATTATAAGTGATGAGACTGGCGGGGATGTTATGGTTATACCGGTTTCTGCTTTGAAAAAAATAAATTTAGATAAATTAGAAGAGGCAATTTTACTAGTTGCCGAAATGCAATATCTTAAAGCAAACCCGGTCGGTGCCGCAGCCGGAGTCGTGATCGAATCAAGAGTTGAAAAGGGAAAAGGCATAGTTGCAACTATATTAGTACAACAAGGTAACTTAAAAAACGGTGATATAATAATTGCCGGTACTTCTTACGGTAAAGTTAAACGAATGAATAACGATAAAGGATTAGAAATACATTCAGCATTACCGTCTGTACCGGTTGAAGTTTACGGCTTAAATGAAGTTCCGCATGCGGGCGATAAATTTAACGTAGTTCAAAATGAGAAACAAGCAAAAGATATCGTAGAATATCGCACACGTATCGTAAAAGAGCGTAAAATCTCTATTGCTCCGCGATCAAGCTTGGAGGAGTTATTCCTTAAAGCTGCCGGCACGGGTAAAATAAAAGAACTGCCGGTAATTATTAAAGGGGATGTTCACGGTTCAGTTGAAGCTATTAGCGGTAGCTTGTTAAAATTACCGAATGATGAAGTGAAACTTCGAGTTCTGCATAGCGGGGTAGGACCGATAACGGAATCCGACATAACATTAGCGCAAGCTTCCAAGGCTATTGTGCTTGGCTTTAACGTTAGAGCCGGTAATAATGCTACGGCAATGGCGGAAAAAGAAAAGGTGGAAATTAGGTACTATAGTATAATATACGATTTATTAGATGACATAAAAGCGATAATGAGCGGTATGCTTGATCCCATTATTCGAGAGCAATATATCGGTTCGGTAGAAATTAGACAAGTATTTAACGTTTCAAAAGTCGGAAAAATAGCCGGCTCTTATGTAACGAAAGGAGTTATAAAGAAAGGTGCCGGCGTGCGCTTATTGCGTGATAATGTGGTAATTCACGAAGGCAAGCTTAAAACTCTAAAACGTTTTAAAGAAGAAGTTAAAGAAGTTAGAGAAAATTTTGAATGCGGTATAGCTTTTGAACATTACGAAGATATAAAAGAAGGCGACGTAGTTGAAGTTTTCGAGCTTATTGAAGAGAAAAAACAGTTATAAGTCGGTATTAATGTCTTTATGATAGTTGCCCGGCGTTGTTGCATGGCTCAAATTTTCGATGTCATCCCCGTGAAAACGGGAATCCAGCCTTACTTATGTCATGCTGAACTTGTTTCAGCATCTCATTAATAGATCCTGAAATAAATTCAGGATGACTATAATTTTTCTGGATTCCCGCCTTTAGCTAGAATGACATTGAAAATTCGAGCCATATAACAACGCTTCCAGTCGCTCGCAATGACGTTTAACGATCCACGCGGGCATTGCCTCGCGGGAATGATATCCAGAGGTAGCTCATTTCTGAAAAAAGAAAATAAATACAAAAATGAATAATTCTTTTTTTAATTTTCCGGCAATTATAGATTTTGAGTTAAGTAATTATTTACTTAATCTAATCGCTCTTTTATTGGTTATTATCTCCATAAAACTTGTTATTGCTAAAAATTTATTAGAAACGGTAATTGCTATGTCGGTATTTAGTTTACTTATTAGCTTATCTTATCTTCTTATGGACGGACCGGATGTTGCCATGACCGAAACGGCACTAGGAGCCTGTCTATCGACTTGCGTATATTTAAGTCTGTTAAAGAAATTACCGCTAGAGCTAAAAGATAATATCAAAAAAATAAAAATTGCTTCGGCAAAAATTATTCCGGCAGCTATTATATGCTTAGCTTTTATAATAACAATGCTTTATGTAGGGCTTGAATTACCGCATTACGGTGACATTAATGCACCTCTACACACGCATTTAAGTAAATATTATATTGAAAATACTAGTAATGATATCGGTATAGACTCATTTGTTGCAGCGCTGCTTGCAAGCTATAGGGGGTTTGATACTCTTGGAGAAACTAGCGTAATTTTAATTGCCGGAATTTCGGTATTATTATTACTATCAAGGAAAAATAAAAATGCTTAAAAATTATCCGATTATTAGTAACGTTACGCTTTTTGCATTGCCCTATATATTTTTATACAGTTTATATATTCAAATTAACGGTGAGGTCTCACCTGGGGGCGGGTTTCAAGCGGGTGTTATATTTGCATCAAGCCTTATCGGCTTTGATTTAGTTTACGGTGATAGTAAAAAACAATATTTCTCTACCGATTCTTTGCTTTTTATTGCGACTTTAGGGGTAATAATATATGCTTCCGTCGGCGTGATATCCTTATTGTGTAACGATAACTATTTAAATTATTATTCTCTGGCAAATTTTACAATCGATAAATTATCGACCCAGCATGCCGGAATATTTATAATTGAAATAGGTATCGGTCTTAGCGTTGCGGCAATTATGTATTTGATTTATATGTTAATTACGTATGAGAGCTAACCGAGGAGACATTGCTTGTGTGGATACCTCAACGTCATTGCGAGCGACTGGAACTCTTGTTGCATGGTTTGATAAAAGCGGCAGTATGTCATTCTAGCTAAAGGCGGGAATCTAGAAAAATTATAGTCATCCTGAATTTATTTCAGGATCTATTAATGAGATGCTGAAACAAGTTCAGCATGACATAAGTAAGGCTGGATTCCCGCCTTTAGCTAGAATGACATCGAAAATTCGAGCCATGCAACAACGCCCCGTTTTCATGGGAATGACATAAAACACGCTTAACCTATCTACACAACAGCTAACTAAATATTAAAATTGATCATGAAAAACTTGTTTTTATTGATTAAGTGGGAATTATTAGTGCAAAATCGTATTAATAATATTACTAAATATCTTGTTATATTTTTTTTATTTTGTACTATTAGCACTAGTTTAATTAATAGCCAAGATGATATTAAAAAATTCGGTTTAGTTTTCTCGGTAATTTGTTTATTAATTTCGTTAATCGGTTTTACGCCGCTTTTATTTAAATCTGATTTAGAAGACGGTAGTTTAGAGTTATTGTTATCAAACTTTAATTCGGAAAAGATTATATTGGCTAAATTTTGTGCTATATTGATAAGTAGTTTTATAGGTATAATTTTAGTTATGCCGGTTATTTACGTTTTCTTTAGCCTGCAACTATCGGAAATTATATATTTGTTTATTAGCTTATGCCTTTTATTCATGTTAGCAAGTGCTTTAGTTGTCTTATCAAGTAGTATGCAAAGCTATTTTAGGGCTAATGCTAATTTTCTCGGTATGTTTATTATGCCTTTATTAATACCGAGTGTAATAATGACCGGTTTAATTTTGCAAAATAATAACATACATGATAATTTGGGATTGATTTTTATTATGACCGGCATCAATTTAATATTTTTACCGATTTTATTTTTTTTATCCGTGTATTTAATTAGAAATATTTATAGTATTTAGAGCATATTAAGTTATTTTCTTTGTTTTATTGAAGTGATAGTATAAGATATTTGAGTATATATTGATAATTGTTGGGAAAAATTTATGTGGCAAGCTTTAAGAAGGCTAATTGCGGCTAACCCTATGGGATTGTTTCTCTGGGGTATTATTAGCAAATGGTACTTAATGGTGGCAATTACATCATTAATCATACTATATTATGTAGCAAAGGGGCTTGACGATATAGGGTTTATAGATTATGTAACTAAAACTGTTTCAGAGGAGTTGGAACAGACAAAAGCAGTTGCTCAAAATTGTACTCCAAAACTCGGAGCTGACTGGAATCATCTGGTTAGATTTTGGGATTGTTTGGGCGACCCGGGAAAATATGAAGTTAGAGAGGGTACCGGTGAAAAACAATTGCAACAAAGCATGGATAAGCTTATACAAAACCAACCGGATGGGACAATACCGGAACCTGCTACTCCTGTAGTAAATCCTTATGACCCGGCTAAAAATACTACTACTGATAATAATAATTAGTAAACTATAAATATGTTTTTATCCTAACATATAAAAAAATATTAAATAAAATCTACTTCTACTTTTATGTCAAATACTGAAGATAATATAAATATATGGAAAGTATTTCAAGAATTGAATTTTATTTTGAGGGGTGAGCAAGCGCAGCTTATACTTAATAAGTGAGCATGCGAATCCCTGATAAAATGAAAGAGCAATTCTTGGAAGACGAATCAAATAAGCAGACACGTAGGGACTTTATGGTACTATCCGCTACCGGTATAGCAGCGGTTGGAGCAGTCTGTACTGCGTGGCCGTTAATTGATTCCTTAAATCCTTCTGCCGATGTGCTTGCTTTATCATCAATTGAAGTTGATTTATCTAACATTGCCGTGGGTCAAACCGTTACCGTGAAATGGCAAGGGAAACCTGTTTTTATTACTAATCGCACTCCTGATAAAATTACCGAAGCAAGGAATGTTAAATTGTCGGAGTTAATCGATCCCGAAGCGGATCAAGATAGAGTTAAAGCCGGGCATGATAATTGGCTAATAACAATCGGCATTTGTACGCATTTGGGATGTGTTCCTTTGGCTAATCAAGGTGAGTATGACGGCTGGTTTTGCCCGTGCCACGGTTCGCAATATGATTCTTCCGGTAGAGTCCGTAGAGGTCCTGCGCCTTTAAATTTAGCAATTCCGCCTTATAGCTTTATCAGCGATAAAAAAATCAGAATCGGATAATTATTTATGCACGAAAATAATACTCCGGAAAAATCTTCTGGCTCAATAATAGAATGGATTGACTATAGATTACCCGTTTTTTCCTTCTTAAAACATTTTAGTCAGTATCAAACTCCTAAAAATTTAAGTTATTTGTGGAATTTAGGCTCGATAGCCGGCATTGCGTTAGTAATTCAAATAATTACCGGTGTAGTTTTAGCTATGCACTATACGCCTCATGTCGATTACGCATTTGATAGCGTCGAGAAAATAATGCGCAACGTTAATTACGGCTGGCTAATACGTTATGCGCATGCGGTCGGGGCTTCAATGTTTTTTGCCGCCGTGTATTTACATATTTGTCGTGGGATGTATTACGGTTCATACAAAGCGCCGCGTGAATTGCTTTGGCATATCGGTATTATTATTTTCCTAACCATGATGGCAACGGCTTTTATGGGCTATGTACTCCCTTGGGGACAAATGAGTTACTGGGGTGCAACGGTAATTACTAATTTATTTTCCGCCATTCCATTTGTCGGTAAATCTATAGTTACCTGGCTGTGGGGTGGATTTTCGGTTGATAACCCCACTCTTAATAGATTCTTTGCGCTGCATTATTTGCTGCCGTTTATTATTGTCGCTTTAGTGATGTTACATTTAGTTGCTCTGCACAGGCACGGCTCGAATAACCCGAAAGGTATCGATGTTAAAACGCTTAAAGATACTATTCCTTTTCATCCATATTATACTGTTAAGGATTTTGTCGGATTCGGCGTTTATTTTATAATATTTGCCTATTTTATCTTTTATCAGCCGAATTATCTAGGGCATCCCGATAATTATATACCGGCGAACCCGTTAGTAACGCCGGCACATATCGTCCCTGAATGGTATTTTTTACCCTTCTATGCAATATTGCGAGCCGTGCCGTCAAAGCTTGGCGGGGTATTGCTGATGTTTTCAAGTATATTTGTGTTATTTGTTCTACCTTGGCTTGATAGCTCAAAGGTAAGGAGTAGCAATTACAGACCTATCTATCGCGTTGCTTTCTGGATATTTATTGCAGATTGTTTACTACTCGGTTATTTAGGCGGTCAACCGGCAGAAGAGCCGTATATTACGTTAAGTCGTTTTGCCGCAAGCTATTATTTCTTCCATTTTTTAGTAGCATTACCGTTAATTAGCAAATATGAAAAGCCGTTGCCGCTGCCGGAAGAGATATAAGTATTGTTACGTGGATAGGTAATTGTTTGTGGTGTCATTCTAGCTAAAGGTGGGGCTTTGCATGGCTCATAATTTACCGTATTATGGTTATTATAAGTACGATGTCATACCGAGGCTTGACCCACTACTGTACGAACGTTGAAAAAAGGCTGTGTCATGCCGTGACTTGATCACGGCATCCAGGAAAATAAAGCCATATTAGACTTATTTTAGAATCTTTTTATGATATTATAAGCTGGATTCCGTGGTCGTAGCCACGGAATGACAGAATTTTTACCTCTTTATTTAAACGTTCGTACAATAGTGGGCTTGACCATGGTATCCAGAAAAAATCTTAGTAAAAAGACTGGATGCCGTGGTCAAGCAACTAGATGACACCGAAACACTTTGCAAAAATTCGAGCCATGCAACAACGCCCCGCCTTCGCTGGAATGACATTGAGAGCATTATTATGAAAAATACAAACTGGACTGAACCCCAAAAAGTAACAGCCTCACATGCTTGGAGGAGATTTTTTGCTAGAGGTATTGATTGCCTTTTTTATTGGTATTTGGTCAATTTAACATTAAAAATGATTAACTATGCTTTCCCTACAAATTATTTTTTTTGCACAATTAAAGACAAATTCGATAATAGCTATCTTATACAATGGGTGATAACAACTTATATATGGTTATTTGTTAATGCATTTTTAATGTATTATTTTGGTAATACGCTTGGAAAAAAAATATTAGGTATAAAAGTATTGGAATCAAATAATATGGAGCCAAGCCTTATTAGACTTATTAAACGTGAATTCTTAGCATTATTAAAAGGGATGGCATTAGGAATTCCTATTATTAGTTTGATACCAATATTTTTATCTTATAGGAATTTAATCAAATTTCAAAGTACCTCATGGGATAAACAAATGAATTTTAAGATAGTATATCGCAACCAAAGTTTATTAATTACTCTTATTATTATATTTATTTATATTATTTTCTTTGAGCTCCTAAATATTTTAAAATAATTCGTTACATGCAAATTAAATTTATCATTTCTATTTTTATACTACTAACTTCCAGCTTAACGCTAGGCAACGAAGCTTTGCCGCCGAAAAAGATGAATTGGCCGTTTGACGGGGTGTTCGGTAGTGTTGACCGTGAGGCAGCGCAAAGGGGTTTTCAGGTTTATAAAGAAGTATGTAGCGTTTGCCACGGGCTATATAATTTATCTTACCGGAACTTGAAAGATATCGGTTTTTCCGAAGATGAAATAAAGGAAATAGCCAAAGGTTACACCGTTAAGGACGGTCCGAACGATGAGGGCGAAATGTTTGATAGACCGGCTTTGCCGGCTGATCATTTTGTACATCCCTATCCGAACGAGCAGGCAGCGAGAAGTGCGAATAACGGCGCCTATCCGCCTGATTTGTCATTGATTATTAAAGCCCGTCATGACGGAGCCGATTATTTATATTCTTTGCTTACCGGTTATGCCGATGCACCTGCCGGCTTTAAATTAATGTCGGGGCTAAGCTATAATCCGTATTTTGCCAATGATCAAATTGCTATGCCGCCGCCGCTTATAAACGGGCAGGTGACTTATATAGACGGCACGCCTGCAACTATTGAGCAAATGAGTAGAGACGTTGCCGTATTTTTGCAATGGGCAGCAGAGCCGGAAATGGAACACCGTAAATCGATGGGACTTAAAGTAATGATGTTTTTAGTAGTATTTACTATATTATTTTATATTGCTAAAAACCGCATCTGGTCAGATTTAAAATAAAATTTAATGGTTACATATCGCCGTTTTAGTGTCAATATTTTCATTATAATTGAGGCTATAAAAAACTGCCGGAAATTCATATTAATACTAGAAGATAATTCTTAATCTTAATTCGCATTTTTTGATACTATAAATTAATTTATTACTTGACTATTTCTATTATTTAGGTATCATGTCTACTCTAATGATGCTTAACTTCCATCATTGATAATACCAACTTTAAAAAATCTTGGTTTTTATGCCGGGAGCCCTCTATTTTTTATGCATGCATAAAAAGTAGAGGAGGTTGTTTATTCAATGACTGAAGTTAGCTCCCGGCACCATTTTTATCCGGTATTAATTTTTTGTAGATAAAGGAAAAACAAAAATTTAAATATTTATAGTAGATATAAACTCTTGGATTTTAGATAAAAATTAGTTTTTTTATTTTTTGATAATAATATTTCAGATTAACTGTAGATAGCGATAATAAAATAATTGAAAAAGCAAAAAGCATTATTGTAAGGCTTTAACCGAAATAATCCAGGAAACACCAAGAAATAAAAGTCATCCTGAAACAAGTGGCATTGCTGCATGGCTCAAATTTTTGCAAAGTGTTTCGGTGTCATGCCGTGGCTTGATCACGGCATCCAGGAAAATAAAGCCATATTAGACTTATTTTAGAGTCTTTTTTATGATATTATAAAATTGGATACCGTGGTCAAGCCCACTAGTGTACGAACATTAAGAAAAAGGCTGTGTCATGCCGTGACTTGATCACGGCATCCAGGAAAATAAAGCCATATTAGACTTATTTTAGAGTCTTTTTTATGATATTATAAAACTGGATTCCGTGGTCGTAGCCACGGAATGACAGAATTTCATCTCTTTATTTAAACGTTCGTACAGTAGTGGGTCAAGCAACTAGATGACACCGTACTTATAATAACCATAATACGGTAAATTATTAGCCACGCAACAACGCCTCCTAGCAATGACGGACTTTATAGACCTTTATCGCTTAAATAGATGTTTATTTATTACAGATTAAGCATATACATCATCTGTTTCTATATCAATTCCTTCAAGCGGTGAATCTTCCTTTAATGCTTCCATACTGCAACTAGTAAAGGGAGTGAAATTATTTTGTGTATTTGATATTTCGTTAGTAGTTTCAGATAAATTTAAAATTAAATTCTGTAGGTTATTGCTAGTATAATTTTCTAACATATTGAAATTTGTAACAAATGCTTCTAATTCATTTTCACTAAGGTCTCCTAACTCATTAAAGTTTAAGACTAATTTTTCTAGTTCATCGTAAGTATAATTTTTTAATGCATTAAAAAATTTATCTATATTTTCTTTTAAAAGAGGGTTTTTTTCACAAAATGCTTCAGCATATTCTTGTATTATTGTTAAAACTTGTTCTTTATCAACTCCTTCCTCATCATCGCTAACGTCAATAATATTTGCGTTATCGGAAGTAATTTCAGAAAGGCTTTCTGTTGTATTAAACCCTTGTTCCTTGTTAATATTATCAAGTAGATTATCACATAATTTTTGAATCGATTCGCTATTTTCTGCTATATATTTTTGTCCTACCGCTATCAAATTTTCTATATTTTTGGAATTTGCATTATCCAAGCTCTTAGTTTCTTTAGTAATAGGGATTGATATTTCAATAAATTCATCTTCTCCCGGTAAATCAACCTTAACTTCTGCCGTAGATAAATTTTCATTACCCTGCATGAGTCTGTCTACTAATTTACCTTTAATCAACCATCCTAGCACTCCGTCTAAACCAATTTTCGGTACTGACGTATTTACATTTATATCGTTATTAAAGTTAATAGAACAAATCATCGTATGATCTAGAATTTCTGCTTGTTCCGTTCTATTATGACCTTTTTTAAGTGTTTTTAAAGCTTCATAAGCCGGACGATTTGCTCCGAGTCCCCCATCCGCATAAGCATACATATCTCCTTCTTGGCGGCCTTTAGTATATTCCCTATTTGTAATGGGTTTAAAAAAAGTCGGTGCTGCCGTTGTTGCGAGTATTATGTCTTTTACTTTAACATGTGAACTATAATTATCATTACTATCAAAGATTGCGGCTTCTTTTTCTTTGGCATTTAAATCGGTTACCGGAATAATAAGACGAGAAGTAGTATCGCTTAACCTATCATTTTCTAAATATTCGTCTAATATTTTTTTTAAAGAAGCTTGACTATATTTATGTGTAAATATCTGTTTTAATGATCCTAAAAATACATTAGGAAAAATCTCGGAGGCACTGTTAGTAAATATTTCTAATGCGTCTTTTGCTGAATATTTGGCTTCTTTTGAACCTTCTTCTTTAGGAATAGTTAATAAGGCAGCTATTAATCCTCCAACACTGGTACCCGCAATAATAGGAAATAATTCGGATATAGATTTTCCTGTTCTTTCTTCAATTTCAACAAGTACTACTAATTCAGCTATGCCTTTTACTCCGCCTCCGGAAAGAGATAATATCCTATTAGTTTTTACAAAATCATGATCAAATGTAGGTTTAGAGTTATCATAACCTAACTTAGCATTAACAATTGTTGTCATAGTATCCTCAGAATATATTTGTTGCGCATTACTATAAGAAAAGAAGTTAAATATTGCAAACTATTTTTTAAGTAAATTTTACTAAATAATAAATTTTACTTAATAATAGATAAAAAGACATTAAGTGTGGAGATTGTTGTTGTGTGGATACCCCAAACGTCATTGCAGGCGACTGGAAGCGTTGTTGTACAGCGTCATTCAGAAAGGTTGATACAAGTGAATTTTTCCAGACTCGCCTGTGCTCACCTACTCTAGTACGGTAGCTTAGCTCACCTTTAAATTCATCTTGTCTAAATCTTTCTGAATTTAGCTGTATGGCACGAAAATTAATAAAAAATCCGTCATTGCGAGGATGGACAAAGTCCCGACGTGGCAATCCAGGCTATCCCGAATGTAATGAGGGATTTAATGAGAATGCTAAACATAGTTTAGCATAAAAATATGTTTATACTTGATTGGGCGTTGTTGCATGGTTCATAATTTACCGTATTATGGTTATTACAAGTATGGTGTCATACCGAGGCCCCTCCCACGGTATCCAGAAAAAATCTTAGTAAAAGACTAGATGCCGTGGTCAAGCCGGCGTTGTTGCATGGATTAGAAATTGCCATAAAAAGGGTGTCATTCTAGCTAAAGGCCATAACTGTCCGAAGTTGAAAAATAAATAGAGAAACTGTTTGAGTTTTTCACTCTATTATATATCAAAATAGTAGTATTTTTAGCATTAACGGCAAAAAAAGTACTATTTAATAATCTTAATTTTTTAACTTCGGACAGTTATGGCTAAAGGCGGGAATCCAGAAAAATTATAGTCATCCTGAATTTATTTCAGGATCTATTAATGAGATGCTGAAACAAGTTCAGCATGACATAAGTAAGGCTGGATTCCCTCCTGCGTGGGAATGACATCGAAAATTCGAGCCATGTAACAACGCTAATGCCTTACGAGGAGCTGCAAGTTATATTTGCATTATTTACTAAGGCTAATTTTAATACTTGATCAATATTGGCAACCGGCAAAATCTTAAGACTATTTTTTATATTCGGCGGAATATCTTTTAAATCTTTGATATTTTCTTCCGGAATTAATACGGTGGTAATGCCCCCGCGGCTAGCGGCAAGTAGCTTTTCTTTAAGTCCGCCGATCGGTAGAACATTCCCCCTTAAGGTAATTTCTCCGGTCATGGCAACGGTGCGATGAACGGGTATTTTAGTCATTAAAGAAACAATAGTAGTAAATAATGCGCAGCCGGCTGAAGGACCGTCTTTAGGTATAGCACCTGCCGGAACGTGGATATGAATATCAAGATCTTTATAATCTTCATATTTTAAGCCAAAATTGCTAGCTCTACTACGGAAGCAACTATAAGCGGCTGAAGCTGATTCTTTCATTACGTCCCCAAGCTTACCGGTAGTTTTGACTTCACCTTTTCCCGGAAATGCTAACGCCTCGATCGTTAAAAGTTCTCCTCCTACCTCGGTATAAGCAAGACCGGTAGTGCTACCAATTTGATTTTCCTTTTCGGCAAGCCCGAAATTATATTTTCTGACTCCTAAATATCCCTCAAGATTTTCTTTATTTATAACTATATGCTTGATAGCTTTATCAGATAAAATCTGTTTAAGAGCTTTTCTTGTTAATGCTCCTATTTCTCTCTCTAAAGATCTTACGCCTGATTCTTTAGTATAATATCTAACTAAATCTAAAATAACTTCATCGGTAATTTTAATTTCATCTTTCTTAATCTTATGCATTTTAAATTGCTTAGGTATCAAATAATTTTTAGCAATTTGTATTTTTTCTTCTTCCACATAACCGGAAATATCGATAATTTCCATCCTATCTCTTAAAGCTCTAGGTAAATTATAAGAATTAGCCGTGGCAATAAACATGACATTTGAAAGATCGTATTCTACTTCTAAATAATGATCGACAAAGTGGCTGTTTTGTTCGGGGTCTAATAGCTCAAGCAAAGCAGATGCCGGATCACCTCTAAAATCAGACCCCATTTTATCAATTTCGTCTAATAACATTACCGGATTACCGGTTTTAACTTTCTTGATTAAATTAATCGGTTTACCCGGCATTGATCCGAGATATGTTTTTCGGTGTCCCCTAATTTCAGCTTCGTCTCTAACGCCGCCCAAAGCAAGCTTAGTGTATTTTCTACCCATCCCTTCAGCAATAGATTTTACTAATGAAGTTTTGCCGACTCCCGGCGGACCGATTAAGCATAATATCGGTCCTTTAATTTTTTGAGAGCGTTCAAGTACGGCTAGATACTCGATAATCCTCTCCTTAACTTTTTCAAGTCCGAAATGATCACGTTCTAAAATTTTTGCCGCCTGATTAATGTTGATTTTATTTTGATCATACTTACCCCAAGGCAAGCTAAGCAAAATATCTAAGTAATTACGCACTACCGAGGATTCAGCCGACATTTGATTCATCATCTTCAATTTTTTTAATTCGGCTTCTGCTTTTTCCTTTGCTTCTTTGGAAAGTTTTAAACTCTTAATTTTCTTTTCAATTTGTGCAAGCTCCGACTTATCTTCATCTAATTCTTTCTGGATAGCTTTCATTTGCTCATGCAAATAATAATCGCGCTGAGTTTTCTCAATTTGTTTTTTTACTCGTTGCTGCAATGCCTGCTCAGTTTCTGAATGTACTAAATTAGAATTAAGTATTCCAATAATGGTGGTAATACGCTTAAATGGACTTGTTTCTTCTAATAAACTCTGCTTGGCATCAAGTGAAGTAATTAAATGTGAAGCTAAAATATTAATTATATTAATAAAGTTAGTGTTATTGTTTATTTCTTTAGTTATGGCATCAATAATTTCGGCATTAATTTTTTTATTAGTAACGGCATATTGAGTAAATAATTGAACGGCATTATTTACCAATTCTCGCATATTAGCGGCATCAAAGATTTCTTCATCGGGTATAATTTCGTAATCGGCTTCAAACCCGTTTTCATCTGAAATATTGGATAATTTTACTCTAGTGATTGATTCAATAAGAATTTTTGCCGTGCTATTCGGTAATTTTACTACTTGAATAATTTTGGCAAGAACGCCGATAGTATGAAGTTCTCGTTTATTCGGCAAGTCTTGACTCGTTTTTTTCTGTAGAGATAATAACATATGCTTACTATTATCTTCTGCGGAAATTGTGGTATTAGATAACGCTTGAAGGGATTTTTGTCTTCCTACGAAAACAGGGGCAATAATCCCCGGAAATATTACTATATCCCGTAATGCCATTAACGGCAGGGTTTTTTTTCTCATTATTTAAAACCTTAAAGAAATTTTATATGGTTTAAGCCAATTATTAGGTATATAGTTATTAAAATACTGCTCGTAAATGAAGAGTTGGTTTTTTCGATATCATTTCTAGCTGCGGCGGGCGTTGTTGCATGGCTCTAAAAAAGTGCCGTATGTCATTCTAGCTAAAAGCGGAAATCTAGAAAAATTATAGTCCTCCTGAATTTATTTCAGGATCTATTAATAAGATGCTGAAACAAGTTCAGCATGACATCAAAAATTTGAGCCATGCAACAAAGCCGGTGCGGCGTATGGGTGTCAACTTAAGGAGCAAAAACGTAAGCCGTCATTGCGCGGAGTCTCGCGGCACCTTGCAATGACGGACTTTATAGACCTTTATCGCTTAAATTGATACCTATGCACCGTTGAAGGAATGACATAAACTACACTCATTCAGGCTATACTTAACCCTAACTATGGATAATTCTTATCCATAGTTCGCGTTACTTACGTATATATAATATAACATTAACCTTATTTCAAGCTACCGATCTAATATATATGAATTTATTACTTCAACCTCCTGAAACAATAGCAATAGCGCATGATAGAGTAAAACAATATCTGCATTTAACGCCTATAATTCAATCAGAAACTTTAAATGAAATGCTAGGGCATGATATTTTCTTTAAAGTTGAATCACTTCAAAAAACCGGAGCTTTTAAAGTTAGAGGGGTTTTAAATCATTTATTAGAGCTAAAAGAACAGAGGAAATTACCCGATAAAATTGTAGCGTATAGTACGGGTAATCACGGCATCGGTCTTGCTTGGGTAGCGCAATTGCTTAACGTGCGTGCTAGAATTTATTTGCCGCAAAATACTTCAAAAGTCAAACAGCAAGCGGCAAAGCATTACGGCGGGGAAGTGATATTTACGGAAACAAGGCAAGAGGCGGAAGATAAGGCAAAAGAAGACGCAGAAAATGGTTTTTACTATTTGCATCCTTCAGATAGTGATTCGACCATTGCCGGAGCCGGTACTATGTGTTACGAAGCATTACGGCAATTAGGGTTTAGTCCCGATGCTATTTTTGCCTCTTGCGGAGGAGGGGGGTTAATTGCCGGTTCATATCTGGCAAAAGAACTAGCTTCTCCTTCAAGCTTGCTTATGGGCTGTGAACCTATGGAAGCAAATGATGCTTTTTTATCTCTTAAAAACAACTCAATATATAAATTTGCCGAATCCCCGAAGACTATTGCGGATGGTCTTAGGACTTTAAGTATTTCGCCGCGTACTTTTCATTATTTAAAAAAACTCGATAAATTATTTTTAGCCGATGAATATGGGATATATTACTGGACTGCTTGGCTTACTCATTTACTAAAAGTTATATGCGAACCGTCAAGTGCTATAAATATGGTAGGGGTAGTTGATTGGTTAAAAACTCAATCGAGGAGCAAAAAGATATTAGTGCTGATATCGGGCGGCAATATTGATCCTGTTCTTTATAATGAGCTTTCAAAAGAAAAATATCTCGCAATTTTGCCGAAGCTTTAAGCTGTTGATGTCATTCCTGCAAGGCAATGCCCGTGTGGATTAGAAGTTAACACAAAAAAGCCGTGATTGCGAGGAGGCATTTATGCCGACGCGGCAATCTAGGAAAAGGTCATCCTGAATTTATTTCAGGATCTCTTTACGTAGATGCTGAAACCAGGTTCAGCATGGCAGGACTGAATTGTAACAAAGCTTACAGCGGCTCGCAAGGCATTGTTGCGTGGCTCGATAAAAGCAGCAGTATGTCATTCTAGCTAAAGGCGGGAATCTAGAAAAACACTTAAAATAAACAAAATTATATAAAAATTTACTATATAATTCGCTTAAATATTTTCTGGATTCCCGTTTTCACGGGAATGACCTCGAAAATTTGAGCCACGCAACAATGCCTCCTCGCAATGACGATCCTGGTAAGCCATGCAACAATGTCGGATTATAGGGAAAAATGATAGCGCTAAGCCGCCTTAAGCTATCATTTTTCCTTATTTCTAATTAAAAAGCTCCAAGAAGCTTATAAAAAAGATTGTTATGGGCAACGGATAAAACTACTTCTAAGCCAATCAAAATTATAATGATCCATTCGAGTTTAGTAGAATGTTTATAGTTAAGGTCATTGGAAAGAATATCTAATAATTCATGAATCATATTTAAACGGTGATTCATAATATTTTGCCGTACTTGAATATCTTGAAATTCGGCAGTCATTAGGTATAATGGTTCATAACTAGGACGACGCCAAAAAAATTCGGGAGTATCGAGTATATCACTATGTAAGCTAATGGAGTATCGCTCGTTAAATAAGATACCTATTTGCTGTAATATTTCTTTTTTTGAAAGTGATACGCTGCCTGTTCGTGCTAATTCTTGCTGAATCGGTGTTGTTTGAACAATTAAGTTACTTACCGATTTTTCTAAAACACTTAATTTTACCGATTGAGCAAGCGCATGGGAAATAGAGAGCTTTACAAAAGTTGATTTATCGGCGAGGATAATTTTATTCTGCTCTTCATCGATAAATGTTTTTTCTACTTCTTCATTATATTCACAATAGATAAAGTCGGCAACCGGTTCGTTTATTTTACCTATGGTAATTGATTCAATATCGCTTAAAATTATTTTTTCTTGACTCTCGTCGGCTCCCCAAATAGTAAGGCAGCCAAACGGAAAAAAGAAGATATCTATGTAACCTGAATCTTTACTTCTTTGTTTCTGAACATATAAAACATCGTCAAAATGTTGCGGCTCAAGACCGATTTTGTTTAAATTTGCAACTAAATCGTCCATCTTATATTCAGAGGCAGTACAGTAAGATGAACATCTCATGATATTATTAAATATTATTGATAGATAATTATTGTATGGTTGAAGTATAGTAGTTATAAAGCTATAAAGTCAATATAAGATTATAGTATACTGTGCATAAGTGAATTTTTTAATGTCATTCCCGCCTTCGCGGGAATGACATCGAAAATTCGAGCTAATGACATAAATCTAAACTATTCAGGTAACAGAGTATGTATGAAATATTAAACGATAGATCGATTATTGAAGTTACCGGCAAGGATGCAGTAAAGTTTTTACAAAACCTGACAACTAACGATCTTACAAAAACTAATTATTGTTATACTTATCTCCTAAACAATCAAGGAAGATATTTATTTGATTTTTTTGTTTTTATTCCCTCGATTGAACAGGTTTTTATCGATATAAATAAAAATAATAAAGAAGCATTTATAAGTCATTTAATTTTTTATAAATTACGTTCTAAAATAGAGATAACGGATTTAAGCGATATTTATCAAGTAATTTATTCTCATCAAATCCCTAATACCGGATCATTAATTGCTATTCGTGATCCTCGTGATATATTTTTAGGGTTTCGTTCGATAATTAGTAAAGGAGTCGATTTAAAGCAAAATATTACTACTGGAAAACTATATTTAGAAGATAAATATAATTTTTCAATTATCGACGGTTATGAAGATTTAATTAGTAATAAATCTATTCCTATCGAATACGGGGCAGAAGAATTAAACGCTATTAGTTACGATAAAGGTTGCTATGTTGGACAAGAGGTTATTTCAAGAGCAAAATATCAAGGGGTTATCAGAAAAAAAATATTTAAAGTTTCTGCCGAAAAAGATTTATCTATTTTAGTAAAAGAAGATGAGATTTTTACAGGTCAGGATAAAATCGGTGTGATATGCTCAGCTTATAAAAATAAAGCGATTGCCTTAATTAGAGAGGAAAAATATATTGCTAAGAAAGATTTAGCGATTAAAGTAGAGGGTATTGATATAAAATTATCACTGCCGTTATGGTACAGCGTCATCGCGATCGCTTAATACAAGCCACAGTATCCAGAAACAAAAAGTCATGCTGAATTTGTTTCAGCATCTTTTTGAGTAGACCCTGAAATAAATTCAGGGTGACGACAATGCTGGATGCCGTGGTCAAGCCCCCTACTGTACGAACGTTGAAAAAAGGCTGTGTCATGCCGTGACTTGATCACGGCATCCAGGAAAATAAAGCCATATTAGACTTATTTTAGAATCTTTTTATGATATTATAAGCTGGATTCCGTGGTCGTAGCCACGGAATGACAGAATTTTTACCTCTTTATTTAAACGTTCGTACAGTAGTGGGTCAAGCCACGGCATGACACCGGATTGCTTTAAAAAAATTCGAGCCAGGCAACAACGCCAACACCTCACGGGAATGACATACTTTTTAAGGCAAATTTTGATCCACACCACAATACCGATCAAGCCACGGCATGACAGCGAGTTTTAATAAACCGCTCAATAATATTATCAACTTCTATATCCTCTATCACGCCGGATCTACGGTTTTTTAATTCCACTAGATTATTTGCCGCTTTTTTAGGTCCGATTATGATTTGATAAGGTGAGCCGATTAGGTCATGCGTGGCGAATTTACTACCCGCTCGTTCATTAGTGTCGTCATATAACACTTCCACATTGTGAGCTGTAAGTTGTTTATATAATTGCTCGGCTATTTGGCAAGATCGGCTATCAAGAATATTTAAATTAATTAAAGAGACTTTGAAAGGCGCAATATTTTCCGACCATATAATACCTTTAGCATCGTAATTTGCCTCTATTACGGCGGCAACTAGCCGTGAAATGCCGATGCCGTACGAACTCATTTGCACGGGTACGAGCTTGCCGTTTTTGTCGTTTATCATTGCATTCATCGCAATAGAATATTTATCACCGATATAAAAAATATGCCCGACTTCGATTCCTTTACTACTGATTATTTCATTTTCCGAAATCGATAATTTAGTCGGGTTGTGTTTTTCTTCGGCAGCGGCATACCAAGTTTTAAGTTCCTCTATATCGATTTCGGTATTTTCTTTTAACGTTTTAAATCTTTTATCGTAATAAATAGTACTTTCGCCGGTTTCGGCGATAATATGGAATTCATGGCTTAGATTGCCGCCAATAGGACCGTTATCGGCAATTACCGGTACGACGCTAACACCGAGATCACGAAATGTATTAATATATGCCTTATACATATTGTTATAGGTCTTAACGGCGTTTTCTTCATCTATATCAAAGGAATAAGCATCTTTCATTAAGAATTCCCGCCCTCGCATAACACCGAAGCGGGGTCTAATCTCATCGCGAAATTTCCATTGAATATGGTATAAATTTTTCGGCAAATCCTTATATGATTGGATATTATGCCTAAAAATATCGGTAATCATATCTTCATTAGTCGGACCGAATAATAAAATATTATCGTGACGATCTTGAAATTTCAGCATCTCCTTGCCGTAATTTTCAAAACGTCCCGACTCTACCCATAAGGAAGCCGGTTGAATGCAGGGCATTAACACCTCAAGGGCGCCGGCTTTATTCATATTTAGCCGTACGATATTTTCGATATTTTTAAGAACTTTTAAACCTAAAGGGAGCCAGCTATAAATACCCGCTGCCTGCTGTCTAATCATCCCGCTCCTAAGCATTAATTTGTGGGATATTATTTGTGCTTCTGCCGGCTCTTCTTTTAATACCGGTAGGAAATATTTGGACAATAACATAATTTATTTACTTTTTTACTATATTTATAGTTGTTATAGTGTCATGCCGTGGCTTATGGATATCTCAAACGTCATTGCGAGCGACTGTAGGCGTTGTTGCATGGATGGTTAAAATCGCTTAAAACTTGTCATACCGTGGCTTGACCACGGTATCCAGAAAAAATTAAAAAGCCTGACTGGATGCCTTGGTCAAGCCCACTACTGTACGAACGTTTAAATAAAGAGGTAAAAATTCTGTCATTCCGTGGCTACGACCACGGAATCCAGCTTATAATATCATAAAAAGATTCTAAAATAAGTCTAATATGGCTTTATTTTCCTGGATGCCGTGATCAAGTCACGGCATGACACAGCCTTTTTTCAACGTTCGTACAGTAGTGGGTCAAGCCACGGCATGACATCGCGGTACTTTTAAAGAATACCCAAAATATAGCAATTTTCGAGCCATGCAACAACGTCCCGCCTGTGCGGGAATGAAATAAAAAGCAATTTCCAAGCCGGGTCAAGCCATGGTATGACACCAAAAACAATATCTTACCTTCTTGAAGTAAGGTTAAGGAATTCATGACGATATTTTTGTTGCTCGGCAAATATACCCGTATAATGCATAGTATTCATAATACTATTATTTTGCATTACTCCCCGAATCGACATACAACTATGCAAAGCGGAAATTTTTACGGCAACGCCTAAGGGCTTTAAATGCTCTTGTAGACTTTCGGCAATTTGGACGGTCATTTTTTCCTGGATTTGCAGCCTTCCCGCAAAGACGTTTACTATCCTTGCCAGCTTACTTATACCGATTATACAATTATCGGGGATATAAGCTATATCAACCGTGCCGCTCATCGGTAATATATGATGCTCGCAAAAGGAATTAAAATGAATATCCCGCAATAAAATAAAATCTTGAAAATTACAAGTATCGTAAAATTTAGTGCTTAATATTTCCGCTATATCTTTTTCATAGCCGGAAAACATTTCAGCGTAACTATTAATTATACGCTCAGGTGTTTTAAGTAACCCCTCTCTATTCGGGTCTTCGCCGATAAATTTAAGAAGCGTTCTTACTGCTTCTTTGGCTTCTTCTTTCGAGGGTTTGTTAAGTATCATATACTCCTATGGAATGAAAAGTTGGTAGACGAAGATCAACTTCAAAAAGAGCAAGAAGTCTAAAGCCCTCGGAGCGCAGCGTATAATAATACGTGAACACCGCAGAACTTATAAGACGACATATACTCGCATGCTTTCAAGAATTGAATTTTATTTTGAGAGGTGACTGAGCGCAGCGTACAGCTTAGTACGTGAACACAGGAATCCTCGATAAAATGAAAGAGCAATTCTTGAAAGCAAAAGAGTAAGGCAATTTTTGAAGTTCATCGAATATACTTTAAATTTGCTTTCGTAAAAAATATATTCTTACCACAAATAAAGACAAACATCAAGCCGCCCACTATAGCAATAAGTCCGCCGCCGCCCATCATCCCCATTAATAACTTGGCAGACAAAGACATTTCAGGGCTTGCGTCTTTGCGAAGAACGCCGTAACCGCCGGCGAGTGCTAGACCTGTAATATGTAAAATCTGCCCGAATGTTAGTATGCAGATAGTTATGCTCATTATGTCATTTTTGCTTCCTATGTCGCTCCTGCTTCCTATGTCGCTCCTGCTTCCTATGTCGCTCCTACTTCCTATGTCATTCCCGCTTCCTATGTCATTCCCGCGCAGGCGGGAATCCAGTCTAACGTTATGCTGAACTTGTTTCAACATCTTTTTTAGTAGATTCTGAAATAAATTCAGAATGACTATTATTTTCCTGATTCCCGCCCGCGCGGGAATGACATAATGAGATGTAGGAATGACATCACAAACAGAATAAATATAACAATACCCCATCCCGGCTATGCTTATTCCAACAATTGAACCGTGATAATGAGCGGGTATTACTACATTTATTCCTGCGATGCTGAAAGCAATAAGTCCGCCGAATAAAAATAATATACTAGAGCAGATTATAGTTACTTTGGTGCAAGATTTGATGTCATTCCCGCTTCCTATGTCATTCCCGCGCAAGCGAGAATCCAGAAAAAGCAATTCTAAAACCATTCCTACTAAACAGCTAATTGGTGCAACCCCGCCGAAATATTTCATGTGACTCGTATAATATTCCTTAAATTCACCGTCGATAATATCATAAAAAACATGTCCGGCAACAATAAGCACGCTAAAAATAAAATTTGACCAAAATAAAAAAAGATAAAATTTTTGAAATCGTAATTTTTTGCCTAACCAAATTTCAAATAACATCACCCAGATAATCATTAAAATTTGCGTATATATAAATTGTAATAAATGTCCACCGCTCCAAAAAAGTAGTTCGTAATAAAATTCTATCTCAATCGGGATGACATCAATAATGCGCTGCAGTTGGAGGTAAGAACAGGTAAAGCACACCCAGGTTAAAATAAACATTATTGCCGTGGATAAAATAGTGAAATTCATTAAACTCTGCCAATTTTGCCGATTAAGTAAAGATATACTGCTCGTATTTCGAGAATTGAAAGATGAGTAGTATATAGTATTTACGGCAAATAATAATGTGGCAACTCCAAATAAAGAGAGTCCTAGAACAAATATAATATTCTCTAACATCGGTATGTAATTATTCATTACCGGATTTTGTCCCGCTATCGGAGAAATAGCTATAAGTATGGTGCCTAAGAAAGCGAGTTTGGGATAGATATTTAACGTCATTGCGAGGAAAAACTGCAAGTTTTGACGAAGCAATCTAGTAAAATTATGGATTGCCGCGCGGTCTTTGACCGCTCGCAATGACGATTTAGAACTTAAACCATAACTCCAAATACTAGCCGTAATTGATAACAACCAAACTAATACCGATAAATTAACATGCACAATTAAAGCGGATTTAAAAATTTCAGGATTTTGGAAAAAGCTAGCTAGCTGAGGAGTACGAAGAATTACTAAAATCACCGAATATACTCCGGCAAGCCCTAGAGATATAATACCGAGTTTAAGCCATGCAGCAGTTAAGCTATTATTTTGTAACTCTTCAATGATGCTTTCAGAAATCATAAACTAACAAATAATAAACAGGAAATAGAGGTAAGGACAGGGGAAAATAATTGACCAAAGCAGATAGTCAAAATGGTGGGTTTGAGAAGACTTGAACTTCCGACCTCACGCTTATCAGGCGTGTGCTCTAACCAACTGAGCTACAAACCCGTATACTGCTTGTCTTTCAAGAATTGCTCTTTCATTTTATGAGGGATTCGCATACTCGCGTACGCTCGCCCATCAAAATAAAATCCAATTCTTGAAATACTTCGCGTATACTTGGTGATTAATCTTCAAAATAACTAAAAATATGGTGAGCTCGCCGGGGCTCGAACCCGGGACAACCTGATTAAAAGTCAAGTGCTCTACCAACTGAGCTACGAGCTCGAATATAAGTTTTAAATATTAGAATAGCAGGGCAGTTTAAACGGTGATGTCATTCCCGTGTAGGCGGGAATCCGGAAAAATTATAGTCATCCTGAATTTATTTCAGGATCTATTTAAGGAGATGCTGAAACAAGTTCAGCATGACAAAGAAAAGTCCGGATTCCTCACCTAGAGCGGGAATGACATCCAAGGTGCTTTTGCACTCAACAATGCTCTTGCTATTTAAAGTGCTATATAATATAACACCTAAAACTACATTCAAATTATGTTTTACTTTATCGTGGAAAAAGGTTAGTCTGTCAACAATTATTTTCCTTAATAACCTAATAATTTCAAATTATATAGATAGTATCTTTATGCATCATTCCGACGTTGCAATAATTATTCCTTCAAGGCTTGGCTCAACTAGGCTAGCTGAAAAACCGTTAAAGCTTATCGGTTCATTATCAATAATTGAACGTGTATTTACTAATGTAAAACAAACCAAACTTGAACATATTTACGTGGCAACCGATTCGCAGGCAATAGCCGATAGAGTTACTAAGCTTGGAGGAAAAATAATATTTACCGATAGCGATATTTCTTGCGGTACAAACCGAGTATATGAAGCTTTTAAGCACATTCCTGATAATACAAATATTAATTATATTGTGAATGTTCAGGGAGATATGCCTTTTATTGAACCTAGCTCAATTATAAAAGCAATTGAAGAGCTAAAAAAGAGCAATTACGATATTATGACGCCGGTAGTTAAAGTCGGTATTGATATTGTAAAAGATCACAGCAATGTAAATGCGGTGGTTGATCTTAAAGGTAAAGCGTTATATTTCTCACGCAGTATAATTCCAAATGGTGCCAAGGATTTTTTATATCATGTAGGGATGTATGTTTTCCGAAAAAGTGCTTTAAAAAGATTTGTAGAGCTTGAGCCTACAACGCTGGAAAAAATAGAACGTTTGGAGCAGCTAAGAGCGCTTGAAAACGGTATGAGTATCGGTACATGCTTAGTTGATAATATTCCTATTTCCGTTGATACGGAAGAAGATTTGAAAAAGGCTATAAAATTTTATGAAGATCAAAATATCTTTTTAAGTTAAATATTTGTTTATAAAGCTTAAGAAATACATCGAACTTAAAAAATCTTGACATAGTTTTTCTTATGGTTTAGGTTGCTTTAAAATAAGCTTAAAGGTAATTAATGGATGCCGTGAATTCTAATTTTACACTCTGGAATAAGGCTAGAAATAGTAAATTTAGGCACATTGTATGGCCGATTAGATCGTATGAATTAACTAAATTCATCCCGATGGCATTATTGATGTTTTTTATTTTGCTTAATCAAAATTTAGTTCGTAGCACTAAAGATAGTTTCGTCGTTACTTTAATTAGCTCTGAGGTAATTAGTTTTATAAAGCTTTGGGGCGAAATGCCTATGGGGATATTGTTCGTTATTCTTTACTCTAAACTCTGTAATATTATGACGACGGAGCAGGTTTTTAGAATAATAATTTGTGTTTTTCTTTGTTTCTTTGCCGTTTTTGGTTTTATCTTATTTCCTTACCGAGAATATTTCCATCCCGATCCCGAAATAATTAAATATTACATAACGTTGTTGCCCCACTTAAAATGGTTCATAGTAATTTGGGGACAATGGAGTTTAGTATTATTTTATATTATGGGTGAATTATGGCCCGTAATTGTTTTTACTTTGTTATATTGGCAGCTGGCTAATAAAATTACTAAAGTTGAAGAAGCACCTCGATTTTACTCCTTCTTTACTTTATTCGGTCAGACTAATTTATTAATTTCAGGGACGATAATCGTTTATTTTGCGAAGGGTAATCATTTCTTGCTACCGTTATTTGCTAATTTAAGCGATAAAACGGAAATTCTTTTAAAGTCGTTTACTACGGTTATTTTAATATCGGGAGTAATTTGCTTAGGTCTTCATAAACTTATTGATTCTACAATAGTAGAATCCGATAAAAATATTAAATTTAAAAATCAAAGAACCGATATATTAAAATTAGGATTAATAGATAGCGCAAAAATAGTTCTAACTTCTAAATATTTAGGTCTTATTTGTATATTAATGATTTCATATTCTATGAGCATTAATTTGATTGAAGGCTTATGGATGTCCAAAACAAAGCGGCTTTATCCGACAACGCAAAGCTTTATTTCCTATCAAGGAGAAGTATTATTTTGGACGGGGATATTAACTTTGATTAGTGCCTTTTTAGGAAGTAGTTTAATTAGAGTTTTCGGGTGGTTCTGGGGAGCTATCGCAACACCTATTATGATGTTTATATCCGGAGTTATGTTTTTCTCTTTTACAGTGCTTGAGAATCATTTAGGAGATATTGTTGTAGCACTCGGTTATGCCTCGCCTTTAATGATTACGGTTTTGATCGGCGGATTATGGCATGTACTTGCCAAAGGTGTTAAATATTCGCTTTTTGATTCAAGTAAAGAAATGACATATATTCCTCTTGATAGCGAGATGAAAACCAAAGGTAAAGCTGCCGTTGATGTTATGGGCTATAAAATAGGTAAATCAATAGGGGCAATTATTCAATTTATCTCTTTTAGTATTTTTCCGAATGCAGTACATAATGACCTTGCGGGGATGCTTATGTTTGTTTTTATTATTGTTTGCGTTGTTTGGATGTACGGAGTGAAGGTTTTGGCAAAACACTATAAGGAGCTTATAAAAGCTTAAGTTTTTGGGTTACTGTGGACACTTGTTGTGTGGCTTATAATGTATTATGGTTATTACAAGTATGGTGTCATACCGTGGCTTGTCCCACTACTGTACGAACGTTTAAATAAAGAGGTAAAAATTCTGTCATTCCGTGGCTACGACCACTTCAGTCCAGCTTATAATATCATAAAAAGATTCTAAAATAAGTCTAATATGGCTTTATTTTCCTGGATGCCGTGATCAAGTCACGGCATGACACAGCCTTTTTTCAACGTTCGTACAGTAGTGGGCTTGTCCACGGTATCCAGTCTTTTTATTAAGGTTTTTTCTGGATACCGTGGACAAGCCACGGTATGACACCGGTCGCTTTGCAAAAATTCGATCCACGCAACAATGCTTTACGACAAAAATATAAAATACTAAACATTATGCAGAAATTAATAATTAGAGGAGGGAAGGCGCTTAAAGGTAATATTAATATTAGCGGTGCTAAAAACGCCGTATTGCCTATTATGGCAGCTTCCTTGCTTACCGATAAGCTACATATCACTAATGTCCCGAAATTGACTGACGTATATACTATGCAGGATTTGCTTAAAAGTCACGGTAGTATTATTGATATAGTAGAGCATCCTGAGCAATTTGAGCTGACGATTAATTGTAATAATATAAATAATTTCACTGCTTCCTATGAGATAGTTCGTAAAATGCGAGCCTCTATTTGGGTTCTTGGGCCGCTAGTTAGCCGTTACGGTAAAGCAGAAGTATCTTTGCCCGGCGGCTGCGCCATAGGGGCAAGGCAGTTAGATTTGCATGTTGCCGTCTTAATATCTATGGGTGCTAAAATTGAAATTGAGAATGGCTATATAAAGGCGGTAAGTAACGGTCGCTTAAAAGCTACTCATTTTGTTTTTGATAAAATTTCCGTCGGAGCAACAATTAATGCAATAATGGCTGCAACTCTAGCGATAGGAGAAACTGTACTTTTTAATTGTGCAAAAGAACCTGAAATTGTCGATTTGTGTCATTGTCTTAATAAAATGGGTGCGGATATTTCCGGAATCGGTACTAGCGAAATAACAATTAAAGGCAAATCTTCTTTAAATGAAACAAGTTATAGAGTAATGCCGGATCGTATTGAGGCCGGTACCTATATGTTTGCGGCGGCAATTACCAAAGGTGATTTAAAAATCTTAGGGATTGATTATCATATCATTGAAAATATAGCTCTAAAGCTTATTGAAGCCGGAATAAAAATTACACCGTTTGACAATGGACTCCAAGTAACCTATATGGATAAATTAAACTCGGTAGATGTGGAGACTAACCCGTATCCCGGCTTTTCAACAGATTTGCAAGCCCAATTTATGAGTCTTATGACGCTTGGAAGCGGCGTTTCGGTGATTACCGAAAATATTTTTGAAAACCGCCTTATGCATGTCCCTGAATTATGTAGAATGGGAGCGGATATTACCGTACACGGTAATAAGGCAATAGTGCGAGGAGTGTCGGCTTTAAAAGGTGCGGAAGTTATGGCAAGCGATCTTAGAGCTTCGGTTTCGCTGATTTTAGCGGGGCTAAGCACTAAAGATGAAACGATAGTTCATAGGATTTATCATTTAGATCGTGGATTTCAAACACTTGAAAAAAAACTAAATAATTGCGGCGCAAATATTATAAGAGTATAATTTTTTGATAAAATAGTGTATAGTTAAGTTTAATAAATGGAGTAAATTATGGCAAGAATTACAGTTGAAGATTGCGCTCAAAAAGTTAATGATAAATTTAAGCTAGTAGCCCTTGCGGCGCAAGGGGCTAAATATATAAATTCTAGAGCGGAAATTAATCCTAATAATAAAGAAAAGCGTGATAAACCGACGGTAAGTATACTTCGTCAAATTGCTGCCGGTCAGGTATCGATTCCTCATTTAGAAAGTGAGTTGCTAAATCGTTTACGTACCAAAAGCAGAGTTGAGCCTATTAATTACGATAACGGTGATAGTGAAATAGAGGAAAACACTGAAAATTTTGATTATATACCGGGCGGATCGGATATTTACATAGGAGAAGATTATTCTGATTTAGATAATCAAGTTTTTAGCGAAGATAGTTTTGAAGATGAAAAAAAATAATTAGTTCTATTTTAAAAAATGCTATCTGTCATGCTGTGGCTTGACCCACTACTGTACGAACGTTTAAATAAAGAGGTAAAAATTCTGTCATTCCGTGGCTACGACCACTTCAGTCCAGCTTATAATATCATAAAAAGATTCTAAAATAAGTCTAATATGGCTTTATTTTCCTGGATGCCGTGATCAAGTCGGTGTTGTTGCATGGCTACCAGAATCGTCATTGCGAGGAGGCATTTATGCCGACGTGGCAATCCAGTTAAACATATTTTTATACTAAACTTGTTTAGTATTCTAATTAAATCCCTCATTACATTCGGGATAGCCTGGATTGCCGCAGCCACTTCGTGGCTTCGCAATGACGGGTTTTTTATTAATTTTCGAGCCATGCAACAACGCCGATCAAGTCACGGCATGACACAGCCTTTTTTCAACGTTCGTACAGTAGTGGGTCAAGCCACGGTATGACAATTTTAAGTGATTTTAACTATCCGCGCAACAACGCCTGCAGTCGCTTGCAATGACGATTCCGGTAGCCATGCAACAACGCCCCTCGCGCATGGTGGGCTGCAAAATTATGCTCTTAACTTCTTTGTTATATTGACAATTCGTGTGCCGAATAAAATGGCGGTTGCTAAATCTCCTTTAGGGGGAGCAATATCGGGGGAAGATTTATGATTTGATTGAGTCATAAGCCCCGACCAACTACCTAAGCGATTGGTAATATCATGATTCGGTAATTCATGATCGGCAAAGTTAGGGCATGCTTCCCCTTGTCCTACCCAAATCATACCGTGCTGCATAGCTAGATGAAATAGCTGTTGAATACTGCAAAGCTTATCTCCTGAATAAGAAGCGGAATTTGTAAAACCTGCAGCTATTTTATCTTTCCATTTTTGTTCAGTCCATTTAAGAGAAGTGGCATCCATAAATACTTTAAACGGTCCGGCTATACTACCCATATAAGTCGGCGCTCCGAAAATAATTGCATCCGCCTCGTCAAGTGGACGCCAGTCTAAATTATTTACATTATCCTTACTTATTTGAATCAAAGAACTATTAGCTCCGGCTTTACTCGTTCCTTTATGTATCGCCTCCGCTACTTTAGTAGTATGGCCGTATCCGCTATAATATATAATAGTTACTTTAACCGTCATATTATTCCTCATTAAAAAAATTTAACTTATTTTTAACTTTATATTTTTTGTTAACAAAAGCAAAGAACTATTTATTCATTACCGATTTTTAAAGCGGCAATAAAAGCCGATTGCGGAATATCGATATTGCCGTATTGTCTCATTTTTTTCTTTCCCGCTTTTTGCTTTTCGAGTAGTTTTCGTTTACGGGTGATATCGCCGCCGTAACATTTAGACAGTACGTCTTTACGAAGTGCTTTAATAGTTTCTCGTGCTATTATTCGGCTACCGATCGATGCTTGAATAGCGATATCGATTTGCTGTCTCGGAATTAAATCTTTAAGGCGCACACATAGCGCCCGGCCCCTTTGCTCAGCCCGCGTACGATGGACTATTGTCGACAGTGCGTCTACCATTTCACCGTTTACTAAAATTCCGAGTTTAACAAGCTCCGAAGGTCGGTAGTTATCCATTTGCCACTCAAAGCTTGCATAGCCTTTTGAACAGCTTTTTAGCCGATCGTAAAAATCATAAACTATTTCATTTAAAGGTAATTTATAAACAAGTTTTGCCCTACCGGCTATATAACCAAGATCAAGCTGAATACCTCTTTTCTCCGTACATAACGATAAAACGGCTCCTAAAAATTCATCCGGTACCATGATAGTTGCTTTGATCCAAGGCTCTTCCATAGACTCGATTTTCTGCAGGTCGGGTAAATCTGCCGGATTGTGAATCTCAAAACTCTCGCCGTCCCGCAGGTGAATTTTATACACCACGCTTGGGGCAGTGGTAATCATGTCTAAATCAAATTCACGCATTAGACGTTCTTGGATAATTTCTAAATGCAATAACCCTAAAAATCCGCACCTAAAGCCAACGCCGAGAGCCGACGAACTCTCCGTTTCAAACTCGAAACTTGCATCATTTAGACGAAGCTTGGCAAGGGAATCCTTTAAATGCTCAAACTCGGCGCTATCTGTCGGGTATAAACCGCAAAATACCACCGGCAGGTTTGGTTTAAAACCCGGAAGAGCTTGAAGGCAGGGTTTTTTTTCGTCGGTTATAGTATCTCCTACTTTGCAATCGGCTACTTGCTTAATTGAAGCGGTAAAAAAGCCGATTTCTCCGGCATATAAAATATCGGAAATATGTTTTTTAGGAGTAAAATAACCGACATTTTCCACTATATAACTGGAATTCGTTGCCATCATTTTTATGCGCATATTTTTACGCAAAGCCCCGTCAATTACCCTAACTAAAATAACTACTCCAAGATACGGGTCGTACCAACTATCCACCAGCAATGTTTTTAAAATATCGGTATTATTCTCTACCGGCGGCGGTAGTCTTTTAACAATCGCTTCTAATACCTCTTCTATACCGATGCCGCTTTTCGCGGAAATTAATACCGCATCGCTGGCATCGATACCTATTATATCTTCTATTTGTTGTTTAACTTGCTCAGGCTCTGCTGCCGGTAAGTCAATTTTATTAAGTACCGGAATAATTCATGATTATTTTCGATTGCTTGATAGACATTTGCCAGCGTTTGAGCCTCTACCCCTTGACTACTATCCACCACCAACAACGACCCTTCGCATGCCGCAAGCGATCTACTTACTTCATAAGCAAAATCGACATGACCGGGCGTATCCATTAAATTTAAATAATAACTATTGCCGTCTTTGGCTTGGTATACTAGCCTAACAGTCTGCGCTTTAATAGTAATTCCGCGTTCTTTTTCTATATCCATCGAGTCCAGCACTTGATGGCTCATTTCTCTTGATTGCAACCCGCCGCAATATTCAATTAACCTATCTGCTAAAGTAGATTTACCGTGATCGATATGGGCAATAATTGAAAAGTTTCGGATAAATTTTTGATTGTTCATGATATATGTGATATAATTTGGTTTAATTACAAAATGTCACCCCGTGGCTTGACCACGGCATCCAGAAACAAAAAGTCATGCTGAACTTGTTTCAGCATCTTTTTGAGTAGATCCTGAAATAAATTCAGGATGACGATAACGCTGGATACCGTGGTCAAGCCCACTACTGTACGAACGTTTAAATAAAGAGGTAAAAATTCTGTCATTCCGTGGCTACGACCACTTCAGTCCAGCTTATAATATCATAAAAAGATTCTAAAATAAGTCTAATATGGCTTTATTTTCCTGGATGCCGTGATCAAGTCACGGCATGACACAGCCTTTTTTCAACGTTCGTACAGTAGTTGGTCAAGCCACGGTATGACTCCCTTTTATTCACGAGTAATAATATAACAAAACAAAACTTTATAGTAGGAAAAAATAATGCGTGCCGAAATTGAAACTTATGTAAAAAAAATTGAGCAATCTTTAGAACTGCTTTGGAGGTCACTTTGACGTCGAAACTTCTACGGCAAGATTAGCCGAGCTAGAAGAATTAGCGGCAAAACCGGAATTATGGAATGACCGAGCCGGTGCGCAAAAACTCCTAAAAGAAAAAAGTATTTTAGAAGAAAAATTAAACTCCTTTCACAAACTTAAAGCTGATTTAAACGACGCCTTAGAATTTGAAGAGCTGGCAGGCATTGAGAATGATCCCGTAACGCTTAACCAAATAGAGAAGGATTTACAAAAATTAAGCATTATTGCCGAAAAATTTGAAACGGCTTGTTTATTTTCCGGCGAGGCCGATAATAATAATTGTTTTCTAGAAATTAATGCCGGTGCCGGTGGAACGGAAAGCCATGACTGGGCATCGATAATGATGCGTATGTATTTACGATTTGCCGAGCGTTTAGGTTTTAAAACCGAGATAATTAACTTAATTAACGGCGAAGAAGCAGGCATAAAATCATGTACTATTAAAGTAATAGGTCATCAAGCTTACGGGTGGTTTAGAACCGAAGCGGGAGTGCATCGATTAGTGAGAATATCGCCCTTTAATGCCGCCGGTAAAAGAATGACCAGCTTTGCCAGCAGCTGGGTATTTCCGGAGATTGACGATAATATCGCAGTCGTTATTGATGATAAAGATTTAAGAATAGATACTTACAGATCATCAGGAGCAGGCGGGCAACATGTTAATACTACCGACTCGGCTGTTCGCATTACTCACCTGCCGACTAATACCGTAACCCAGTGCCAAAGCGGCAGGTCGCAGCATAAGAATAAAGCTGAAGCGATGAAAATGTTACAAGCAAAACTTTACGAAGCTGAACTACAAAAACGTACCGATAGCGTTAATGAACAAAATGCCGCTAAAACCGATAATAGTTGGGGGCATCAAATTAGGTCGTATGTGCTACAACCTTATCAAATGGTGAAAGATTTACGCACCGGTTACGAGACTTCCGACACTAAAGGCGTGCTTGACGGCGATTTAGAAAAATTTGTTTCGGCAAGCCTATCGATGAATGTCGGAGGGGGTATTAAGTATTAGAAGATGTCATTCCCACGCGACAATGGCGTTGTTGCATGGCTCTAAAAAAGTGCCGTATGTCATTCCCGCGAAGGCGCATGAGTGTCAACTTAAGCCATAAAGGTCCATAAAGTCCGTCATTGCGAGGAGGCACAAAGTGCCTACGCGGCAATCCAGGCTTTTTCTTGTCATGCTGAACTTGTTTCAGCATCTCTATAATAGATCCTGAAATAAATTCAGGATGACTAGAGAGTGTTTTTTCTGGATTCCCGCCTTTAGCTAGAATGACATCAAAAATTCGAGCCATGCAACAACGCCCGCCCTAGCTAGGAATGGTATAAAGGATTGCGGGAATGATATTAAACCTATAATCAAGCCGATCTCGAACTTCAAGCGAACGTTTAGGTAAAGCGGTTTTCATAGGTGCTTTTGTTTTAGATTTTTACAATATTATTTCCATTATATAACAGATAACTCATATCCCAATAAGGAACATTTGTTGCATTTAAAATCAAAAATATTATGAAATTCTTTTTTTAATTGCCAATCTTTGGAGCAAGACGGGCATTGAGTATAATTTGAGCGAGTATATTTCCTTTTTTTACTAGACCAAAGTTCAGCTAAAGGATAAAAAACTTTTTTATTAAAATGGTTTGCTATTTGCTCACTAACCTTTCTGCCTTCTACAGAAATATCACTATTTAGATTTGCTAATTGTTTAGCTATTAGCGGCTCCAGCTTTTTATAGCTTGAAAGCCATAATCTTCCGGCTGCCGCATAATCATTTTTCCAAAAAGTTATTTTTTCAGTAAGATATGGATTTTCACTATTCTTAATCATGTATAACGGCAAATATTTTCCCTTATCGGTTCTTAATATTAACTCATCATCCGATATATATAGAGGATATAAATAAAAAAACTTTATATCCTCTATATTTTTTTCCAAACATAACATTCCTTCATTAACATATTCACCGGTAATATTATAATGAATTATTACTCCTGCGGCTTCTAACTCACTTCTGTATTTCAACGCAAACGTATCTAAAAAATTATCATCTAAGGCGTTTTTATTAGGAATTACGTTGTAAGTAATTAGGTGTGTTTTATCAAGATTAAAAAGTTCTGCATGTTTTAATATGTTACCGTTTTTATATAAAAATGCTACAAAGCTCCAAGCTAAATCTAAAATTTCTTCTTGTTTTTTAGGTAGTAAGAGGTTACTACAGTCAAATGATATTGTTACAAGATATATATTATTCGGCATATTTCTTAATTTTCACTTTAAGTTTGTGTCCTTCAAGTTCTACATCGCTTACATAATTGGCGGTGAAATCGTGGCTAAATTCACCTAAAGTTTGTTCTTGGATAAAATCGCCGTATTGCTTTAATATTTCCGATAAATCTAAATCGCCGGTGATTTCGATCATAATCCGGTCGCTTATTGAAAAATCGGCGTCTTTCCGAGCTTGTTGAATAGAACGCACCAAATCCCTTGCCGTACCTTCTTGGATTAAATTGGTTGTTAACTCTAAATCAAGTACCAATAAACCGCTATTATCGGCAAAAGCTTTTGCGCCTTTTATAGTTTGATGCGGCTCTAAAATTACACTAAACTCATCGGAAGTTAATATCTCACCGCTAATTTTTAAACCTTCTTTTGTTAGTTCCCACTCATTCTTTTTAGACGCTACTATAATATCTTTCATTTTATGCGGCAAACGTTTACCGAGTACCGGAAAATTAATTGATAATTTTTTAGTTGCGTAACTTTCTAAATCATCACGGTAAATTACCGATTTAACATTAATTTCGTCTTTAATTAAGTCTTCAAAAATTTTCAAAGAATCATTATCTTTGCTTATAACACTCAAAGATGCTAGCGGTTGGCGTACTCTAATATTTTCAAGACTTCTGACAAATAGGCTATTACTACAAATATCTAGTACCTTATCCATCGTGCTTACTAATTCGTGATTTATTTCAAATTCCGAAAGGGTAGGGAAGTCGGTTAAGTGTACGCTTATACTTGAGTTGTCACCCCGTGGCTTGACCACGGGGTCTAGGCCTTTTTCTTTCTGGATACCGTGGTCAAGCCACGGTATGACATTTTCGTCCATTAACCCCAAATAAATAGCCTCTGAAATTAGCGGCAATAATGCCGACATTGCTTGAGACATAGTTATAAGGCAGGAATATAAAATATTATAGGCATTTTGTTTATCTTCGTCTTTTTCACTTTTCCAAAATCTAGCCCTACTACGGCGAATATACCAGTTATTTAAAACTTCAAAAAAATCCGTCACTGCATAATAAGCCGTTTGCGTATCAAAATTATCTAAACTTTCTGCGATTTTTTGTACAGCTATTTTAAGTTTTGATATTATATAAATATCTAGCACATTAACGGAATTAAAATTTAATTCACCTTTGATTTGATCAGCATTGGCATACATCGTAAAGAAATGATAAGCGTTCCAAATAGGCTTAATAAATAAGCGTAAAGTATCAAATACCATTTTGCCGTCTTTATCAATTAATAATTCCTGCCCCTTAACGACATTTGAAGACAGCATTGTAACCCTTAAAGCATCCGAGCCGTATTTATCAAATAACTCTAGTGGATCGGCATAGTTGTTAAGGCGTTTCGATAATTTTTGACCGGTAGCGTCAAGGATCACGCCGTGACATATACAATTTAAGAAAGGCGGACGATCAAAAAGTGCAGTAGACAATACCATTAACGTATAGAACCAGCCACGAGTTTGAGCTGAGTACTCAACTATAAAATCAGCAGGAAAATGATTTTCAAACCATTCCTTGTTTTCAAACGGATAATGAGCTTGCCCGTACGGCATCGACCCGCTTTCAAACCAACAATCAAATACGTCTTCTATTCTTCGCATCGTGGATTTGCCTGTTGGATCAGACGGGTTGGGCCTTGTCAGCTCATCAATAAACGGACGATGTAAATCGGTAATTTTAACGCCGAAATCTTTCTCTAATTCTTCAATCGATCCGTATACGTCAATGCGTGGATAAGTCGGATCGTCGGACTTCCAGACCGGCAGAGGCGTACCCCAAAATCTATTACGACTTATTGACCAATCACGGGCATTTTCAAGCCATTTACCAAATAAATTATCTTTTACATGTGTAGGTATCCAGTTAATTTGCCGGTTCAGCTCTACCATTCTATTTTTGAATTCGCTAACCTTAACATACCATGACGGCACGGCTTTATATATTAAAGGGGTATCAGTTCGCCAGCAATGCGGATAGTTATGAATATATTGTTCGGTCTTAAACCAATTTCCTTGGTTTTTAAGTTTAATAATTATTTTATCGTTGGCATCAAATACTTGTAATCCTTCAAAATCCGGAATTTCTTTAGTAAATTTTCCGCTATTATCTACCGGACAAACGAGTTCTATTCCTTTCGATTCGCAAAGTATTTGATCATCTTCACCAAAACCCGGCGCCATATGTACTATACCGGTGCCGTCACCTTCGACAACAAAGCTACCTGCAAATATTTTAAAGCTGTTCGGATGATTGGCAAAATAATTAAATAACGGCTTATATGAAAGATCGGCTAATTCACTGCCTTTAATTATCTCAAAATTTTCTTCACCGCTAAGCCCTAATTCTTTAGCGTATTTACTAACGGAAGACTTAGCTAAAATATAACAAATATTATCTTTAGGAACTAACGCATATTCGATATCGCTACCGACTGCTAACGCTAAATTTGATGGCAATGTCCAGGGGGTAGTTGTCCAAGCAAGAATGCGATATTCTTCGTAATGCTCCCCCGATGTCATTCCTGCGAAAGCAGGAATCTGATTTAGCACAAAACTAACCGTTACCGCTTTGTCAGCTCTTTCACGATATGAATTATCAAGCCTAGTTTCAAAATTGGATAACGGAGTTTCGCAAGCCCAAGAATAAGGCATTACTCGCATCGATTCATATAATAATCCCTTATTATATAACTCCTTGAAAGCCCATAAAACGGATTCCATAAAATTCTTATCCATCGTTTTATAAGGATTTTTGAAGTCTACCCATCTTGCTTGTCTAGTTACGTATTCTTCCCAGTCGTCGGCATATTTCATAACCGACCGGCGGCAATGCTCGTTAAATTTTTCAATGCCGTAGTTATTAATAGCTAACCTTCCTGAAATACCAAGCTCCTTCTCGGATTGCATTTCCGCCGGCAAGCCGTGACAATCCCAGCCGAAACGCCTTTCAACTTTTTTACCTTTCGTAGTTTGGTAGCGAGCATACACATCTTTAATAAAGCCGGTAAGTAAATGTCCGTAATGCGGTAAGCCATTCGCAAAAGGCGGACCATCATAAAATATGAATTCGGATTCGCCGCTTCTACTATCTATAGATTTTTGAAATATGTTATTTTCTTGCCAGTAGGTTAATATTTCTTTTTCTATGGCTGCAAAATCAGCGTTTGAACCTACTTCAGGGTAATATTTTTTTGTCATTATTTAAGATATTTAGTTTTTTATAAAAAAGTTATTTGGTAATATTGTCATACCGTGGCTTGACCCACTATTGTACGAACGTTGAAAAAAGGCTGTGTCATGCCGTGACTTGATCACGGCATCCAGGAAAATAAAGCCATATTAGACTTATTTTAGAATCTTTTTATGATATTATAAGCTGGATTCCGTGGTCGTAGCCACGGAATGACAGAATTTTTACCTCTTTATTTAAATGTTCGTACAGTAGTGGGTCAAGCCACGGTATGACACAAAATCATACAAACAGCCTAATAATCGGTATATTTGAAGGTGCGGCTAATTTACACAAATTCTTAAAATGTGTAAAACCATTTATTATATTTTCCAGGGACTCATCAATAAACTGATCGGTTTTAACATAATTCTCCGATTCATCTTGGATATAATATAGAATTGCAGGCAGGTAAACGGTAAATAGTAATCCTCTTTTAGTATAGTAATTATAGTCAAGGGACTTATCACCGGCATAACGCCAAATTATATCACAGCTACGCATAGCTAAGTTTGTTGCAAATAATATATTATTAGGCATTGCAAGATAAGCAGCGTTTTTACTATGAATAATCGGCAAAGCACAATCCTTAATTCTAATTTTTAAAGCTAAGGATAGTTTTTCTCTTATTTTTTTTGGAGCTTCAACTGCTGCTAACTGCATTAGCATTTTATCATCTTGTTGGCTTTCAAAAAAGTCTACCACTTCTTGTAAACCGTCAGGGAAAAGTAGCGTATTATACGCACTAGCAAACCTGCATTGCTCTTCAGCTTCCGCAAGCAATTTATTATTCCACTCATTAAAAGGTAATAAAGTTAATAACGATTGCATAAATCGTATCTTTTTGGTATAGTATTCTTGAGTAATATTCATATTAGGATACCTATATTTATTTAGGCTTGACACATAAGTCTAGTATATAGATAATACGAATATTGTTCAACGATATATACAATTATTTAAGGAGAGTAATTTTAGTGATATTAGTAAATGTTCACGCCGGCAATTGTGATAACACTCTAAAAACTTTGAAAAAAAAGTCACAAAGAGAGCTTATTTTTCGTAAAATGAAAGAACAGCGTTATTATGAAACTCGCTCAGCAAAGCGTGTTCGCAAAGGTCAAGAAGCTGCAAGAAGAATAAGAAAAGTTGCTCGTAAGCAAATGTTTGAAAGTTTGTAAAGAATTTCGCTATTGCGAGAAGGCGTTGTTGTGTCGGTAAGAAAATAGTAATTTTTACCATCTTTTGCAAAGCGTTTCGGTGTCATACCGTGGCTTGACCACGGCATCCAGTCTTTTTATTTAATCAAGGTTTTTCTGGATACCGTGGTCAAGCCACGGTATGACACCCTGCTTGTAATAACCATAATACGATAATTATAATCCCCACAACCTCACCGTTTCAATTCACCTCCGCTTATATACATTCCCAACATAAAATATACCGTAAATAAACGTACCTATTATAATAATTACCGGCGTAAGAGGTATATCGAGATAAAAAGAAGCGATGAATCCGCAAAAATTTATAAATATCGAGATGATAATTGAGAGGATAATCATCTGCAGCGGAGTGCGGGAAATAAATCTTGCCGTCATAGGGGGAATTAATAAAATAGCCGTCACCATTAATGCCCCGACTATTTTAATAGTAGAAAATACCGATAATGAGAGAAGAAGCAAAAATATTAATTCAATAGTTTTAACTTTGATCCCTTTTATTACCGCAATATCTCTATTAATTATAATCAGGATAATTTGATTATAAAAATATCCTATAAAACATATTATTAGCATCAGCATCATCGATAATAAAATCAAATCGCCGAAGTCTACTAATAAAATATCGCCGAACAATAAGTTAGTAATATTATTCTGGCTAGAGCTAAGATAATTTATAATTAATGCCAGAGATAGCATAAAACTTGATATTAAGCTTATAACGGCATTTCTTCCGGAATAATTTTTAAAAATAAAAACAAAAATCGCAAAAAAAACGGCAACGATTATTCCTGAATATATTAACGGAAAGTTAGCGATAATACTGATACTTGCGGCAAGAAAACTAGCATGAGCAAGACCGTCACCGAAATAAACGTATTTCTTCCATAAAGCAATACAGCCAAGCGGTGCAAAAATTAGGCTAATTAAAATTAAGGCAAGTATTATCGGAATCATTTTAAATTATATATGACAAAGGATAAAAAATAGCAGATAATGGGACGCTAATAAACCTTTAATCTGTTAATACTAATAAAAAAATGTCTATTATGTCTTCGATTGATAAAAAGGAATTAGAGAAATTTGCTAAAATTTCGCATGAATGGTGGAATGAAGACGGAGAATTCGGTATTTTGCACCAAATAACTCCTATTCGTTTAGCCTATATTGTAGATACGATAAAATCACATTACAATCTTAATGAAAAAGATGTTTTTTCATCCAATTTAAATATCCTTGATGTTGGTTGTGGTGGCGGATTGGTTAGTGCGCCGCTGAGTAAGCTAGGTTTTAACGTTACCGCTATTGATGCGTTAGAAGGTAATATTAATACGGCTAACGATTATGCTAGAAAAAATAATTTAACGATAAATTACCTAAGATCGACGATAGAGGAATTGCCTAATACTAAATTATATGACGTAATAATTTGCTTGGAAGTTATAGAGCATATTGATAATGTCCCGGCTTTTATGCTAAATCTGACAAAATTAGTAAAGCCGGGCGGCATGACAATAATCTCAACGATTAACCGCACTAAAAAAGCTTATTTACTAGCGATAATAGCAGCGGAATATATATTAAGCTGGGTTCCGAAAAATACTCATGATTATAATAAGTTTCTAAAACCGTCGGAGATTTATGAAATATTAAAGGGTAATAACATAAGTATAGAAGAACTAAAAGGTTTAGTATTTGACATCGCTAACAATAAGTGGCAATTAAGCGATGATATAGACGTGAATTACTTTGCATATTTAATAAAATATGATAAGTAAAAAATAGTAAAAATAAAGTTTTGTTGACAAAAGGCAGACAGAACATGATAATCTAAATATGAAAATAGAATTTTACTTTGCATTTAATCCTGAAAAAAATATTACCTTATTAAAAGAAAGAGGTATAAGTTTTGAACAAATAATTGCTTTGATAGAAGAAAATTGCATATTAGATATAATAGATCGTCCGAATCAGAGCAAATACCCAAACCAAAAAATTTATATTATAGAGGTGGATGGATATTGCTATTTAGTGCCTTGTATCATTAATGGGAAAGAGATTTTTTTAAAAACCATTATACCAAGCAGGAAAGCTACTGAAAATTATTTAAAAATTAAAGATAGTAGGGAACAAAATGAAAAAATATAAATTATCTGAAGAAGAAAAAGGAATATTAGACTATTTTGAGAATAATAAACTTTTGCATTTGTCTGAGGATGAATTAAAAAGACAAAAAAATATAGCCAAAGTTGCCGCAGTTAATTTTTCTAAAAAAACTGCAAGGATTAATATTAGACTTCCAGGGCATGACTTAAATCACATTAAAAGGATTGCAGCTCAAGAGGGGATGCCTTATCAAACCTTGATTTCCAGCGTTTTACATAAATACGCTTCAGGATATTTAAAATTTGATAAAGCTAACTAAACTTTATGAACAAAAATATAATTACTAGATTTGCGCCGTCTCCTACCGGTTTTTTGCATATTGGATCGGCAAGGACGGCTTTATTTAATTATTTATTTGCTCGGCATAATGGCGGGAAATTTTTTCTGCGCATTGAGGACACCGACAGAGAAAGATCAACGGAAGAAGCAGTTACGGCTATATTTTCAGGGCTTAAGTGGCTTGGCTTAAATTGGGACGGTGAAGTTATATTTCAATCAAAACGCAATGAACTATATAAGGAAGCCGCTTTAAAATTATTAAAAGAAGGGAAAGCTTATTATTGTTTTACAGCGCAAGAAGAAATAGAGCGGCAGCGGAAGCTAGCCATAGAGAATAAACAGCATTTTATTTTTGATAGTCCTTGGCGTGATAGCGATCCTTCTACTTACCCAAGTGACAAAAAACCGGTAATACGGCTTAAAGCTAGTAGAGAAGGTAGTACCACGATCCATGATACCTTGCAAGGGGAGGTAGTAATTGAAAACTCCCATATTGACGATATGGTGTTGCTCCGCGCCGATGGTAGCGCTACCTATATGCTAGCGGTGGTGGTGGATGATCATGATATGGGCATCACTCATATTATCAGGGGTGACGATCATTTAACCAATGCTGCTAGGCAAATTGCCATTTATCAAGCTCTTACGTGGCAAATTCCTTCCATGACCCATATACCTTTGATCCACGGCGCCGATGGGGCTAAATTATCTAAAAGGCACGGTGCGCTTGGCGTTGAAGCTTATAAAGAAATGGGCTACTTACCGAGTGCTTTATGTAATTATTTATTAAGGCTCGGTTGGGGGCATGGAGATGATGAGATTATTAACCTAAACCAAGCTATAGAATGGTTTGACCTTGAGGGGCTTGGCAAGTCACCTTCTAAGCTTGATTTCGTCAAGATGAATAATATCAATGCGCATTATTTACGAGAGCTTGATGATGATACTTTAATTTCAATGATTATAGAGATTTTACAACAAAATCATATAGTTAACCTACAAGAAATAAATTATATCAAGCAAGCTTTGCCAAGCTTAACGGTTAGAAGCGAAACTTTAATCGACCTTGCAAATCTTGCTAAAATTTATTTGGTTAATACACCTATTAATTATTCGGAAGAAGCAAAAGCAATAATAAAGGGGTGCAATCGTGATTTAATTAATCAGGTAATAACGGCTTTAGAAGAGCTTGAGCATTTTAACAAAGATTTGTTGCAAAGTAAGTTTAAAGAAATAGCAAAGCATAACGGCTTAAAGCTTAATGAGCTGATGCAGCCGGTTAGGGCTTTAATGACCGGCCTGACTGCCTCCCCTGGAATATTTGAAATGGCTGAGATTTTGGGTAAAGAAAATAGTTTAGCAAGATTAAATGCTTTCGATGTCATTCCCGTATAGGCATGGCGTTGTTGCCCGGCTCTAAAAAAGTGCCGTATGTCATTCCCGCGCAGGCGGGAATCTAGAAAAATACTTTTTAAGTCATCCTGAATTTATTTCAGGATATTTTGCAATAGATGCTGAAACAAGTTCAGCATGACAAAGAAAAGTCTGGATTCCCGCTTGCGGGCGCTGTTGCGTGGCTCGGAAATTAATACAAAAAACCAGTCATTGCGAAGCCACGGAGTGGCTGCGACAATCCAGGCTATCCCGAATGTAATGAGGGATTTAATTAGAATGCCAAAAAGTTTATAAGATGGCAAGTTTAGCATAAATATTAATCCGGATTGCAGCAAGGCCCCGCGGCTCCTCCTCGCAAGGCCTTGTTGCGTGGATGGTTAAAATCGCTTAAAACTTGTCATACCGAGGCCCCTCCCACGGTATCCAGAAAAAATCTTAGTAAAAGACTGGATGCCGTGGTCAAGCAACTAGATGACACCGCGGTACTTTTAAAAAATACCCGAAATATAGTAATTTTTGCTATTTTTTCCTGGATTGCCGCTCTAGACTACGTACTTCCTCGCAATGACGGGGTTTTTTTATAAGGATTTCGAGCCATGCAACAACGCCCGGCGTAGCTAGGAATGATATTAACGCAATTTTTGAAAAATAATTAAACTAATGTTAGAAAGTGAAATAACAAAAAAAATATTTTCACAACTTCCGGGAAAATACTTTATTAAAAGGATTATCGGTAAATACGGCATTGGTGAAGGAGTGGCATATTTTTTAAAAAATGACACTGATAGTTTATTATATAAGGAAGAGTTAGAAATTAATTATCATACTATAGACTATAAAATAGCCGCCGTTAAAGAATATCAATATATATTTGAAGATAATAAAATTACAAAATATTTTATTTCCAAAGAAAATAATAATTTATTTTATCAACTAAACTTTACTGCTCATTCACCTTTATTACAGGCGACTGGTATTCATGTATGTAATCAAGATGGATATGAAGCTACTTATACTTTTCTTGAATCAGACTCCTTTATATTAAATTATCAAATTCTAGGACCGGAAAAAGATTATACAATCATCACTGATTTTAGAAAAATTGAAGTAAAAAATTAAAGACTATAACTTGAATCTTCACCTATTACCGGTAGTTCCTCCATTATATTAAAAAAATTATCTATGCTTTTTTCAGTTAGTATTTTTTTATTACTATCATTTTCAGTGTTTTCATTTCTCTCTCTTTTTTTATTAAAGTTAGGATTAAGAAATGAAATTTTTAAAGATTTAGTATTATTATTATAGATACTAGTAATAATATCTTTAAGAGCTTTATTATCCGTAACATCTTTAGGAAGCGGGTTAGCGGTAATATATTCAGGCACTTCAATATTATACCATTCTTTTATTTTCTCGCATAACACAGCAAGAATTTCCGGTAAAACCTTCTCAATATCGGCGGCTAATTTTATTTGTGTTTGTAGTAAAAAGCTTTCAAGTTTAGGTAACGTTTCTTGAAATATACAATATGTTACTTCTATTAGGTCTTTAATATCTTCTTTAGAGTTTATACACTCAATAAGATCTTTCTTAAAAAGCTTTAAATATTGCTCCGGTCTTTTGCCAAATTTCAGTACTAATATATTTAGATTTTCCTCTAAGTCAGTTAATAAATTATGAGGGCAATTTTCTATCTTATTTATATCTTCTAAAAAATTTTGTAAATTTTTAATACTTACTTTATCTATTTCTTTACTATTAATAGATTGTATTAAATCAATTCCATTATATATTTGAGCTATACAATTTAATTTATTGTTACCGATCACCTCACTTAGCCATTCAACGAAAATATCTCCTTCTCTTTTAAGTAATAGATCGCTTTTTTTTACGTTAGTCGTATCATAATCCATGTTATGAGTATTAGGTAATTTCTCACCATTATCTTTAGCTACTCCCCTTGCTTGAGCAACGGCAGTTTTTGCCGACATGGGAAAAAACTTCTCATATTTTAAATATTTTTCATCTTGAGCAATAAGTTCAAGGAACATCGGCGCGGTAAATAATGTGGCGTTATTTCTTTGCATTTCAACAATAAATAGCAAATGAGCTAATTGTTCGGCAAAATTATTTAAGCCTTGAGTTATTTCTAGCTCTTCAATATTAATTTCTTTATTTTGGATTATATTAAAAATATGCTTTACCATAGCACTCTTATGTAAAGCATTTTGAGGTATTTTTTGTAATATTTCTTTATACTTACCGAAACCAAATATTTCAGTTTGAACATTGCCGGTATTATAATGTATTACATGACTATCGGTAAAAGAATCTAATTGGGAATTACTGATGTTATAAATACTAGAAGAACTATGATTATCCGTTTCTACTACAGTTAAATATTTTATTTTGTTTTTATTATTTCTATTAGCTATTTTAGAACACGAGAGGATTTCATTGGAACTTCCGGATTCTAAATCAATATTTAGTGGATTTTTATATAGCGGCTTTAAATTAATTTTAGCAATTTTCAGTTCTTTAAGTAATATTTTCCTTACATCAACTATTTTGACATTGTTTTTTAAAGTAAATATTTCCGGAAGAGGAGTTTTTTTATTAAATACAAAATTAAATAATTGAATATAATCTTTATCAGCCGGCTTATTTTCTTTATTATCGTCAATAAATAATTGAGTTAGCTTTTTATTAAAAGCAGTTTTTATATCGGTTAATATTTTCTTATAAGTATTTTCATTTAAACTTAATTTTTGCTCTTTAATTTTTTGATAAATACTATTAATCGCTGGACTTCTAAATAATCTATCGGCTAAATTATGCAATATTAATCCTAACTTTGCTTTAAATTCGTCCCCACTATTTATGTTTTTTATATTCAATATATTCTTTGATAAATAACTATTATAATTTATTTTTGTAACATTTTTTATTACATTCTTCTCTCTTTCTTCGTCTGAGCTATCTATATATAAATATCTTTTTTTCATTCTTTTATTAATATTATAAGGTTAGTTATTATTCATCAAAATAATGTAAAGCTTTACATTGTCCAATAAAACTAAAAGCAAAATCGCCGTGTTCCGTATCATAAGCCATTTTTTCTATAGATATTAAATCAGAGTCATTTTTTTGCAGGCTCAAATCTTTACCTGAATTTCCGGTAATCCCGATAAAACAATCAACTATTGCTAAAGCAGTAATAATATCATCATTCTGTATGCATTCAAATAATCTACCTCGCACATAATTAATTTTTCCTTCATTATCAGAAAATTTTTCTAATCCAGCTTTCATCGAAGGGTATATTTCTTCAACTTTAGGTCCGATCAATTTAATATCATAATCTAACATAGCGTTCTCATTTTACTTATTTTCTTCAATGACTGCTAACTACATACTAAATTATTAACAATTTATCAAGTATTGTTTTAAGCTAACAACCTCATAAGCACGCATAGTATCAACTCATATAAAAATTTTAAAAAGCAAAAACGTAGAATTTTTAATTATTATATCCTTTTTCATTTTCTTTACTTAATTTAGCAACGGCAATAAGAGCTTTTTTTAATATCTCTATTGCGTCTTCTATTTTTCCAAAAGCTTCTAATGCTTCGGATTTGCGATATAATGCAACGATATCATAAGGATTAAGTTTTAATTTTTCATCACAATATTTTACTACTTCATTCATTCTACTTAAATTCTTTGACTCTATTATTGCATCATAATAACTTGTATCAACTTTATTTTTATCGGTCATTTTTAACTCCATTTGTAATATTATTAAATAATCTATTAAATTAATTAGAAAGAAGTAATAAATATTGAACTTAATCCTAAAAACAATAGCTTTTTGTTATTGTGGTTGAAATTTAATAGATTATTTTGCAATAATGGAGTTTAAACATCATTAACGGTTTGCATATTAGCAAAATAATAAAAATAATCAAGAAAATTAAGTTATTTTCTAAAATAATAACATAATTACTAGTTGTATTCTGTATCAAAAAGATTGTATAACTAAAAATACTTAAAAATAAAATATTATATATTGTTGCTAAATAATAGGGGTGTGAATATATTAGACCCTAAATATATTATACTAATTATACACGATTGACTTTCACTTTAGGTGTGGGTTGCCTTAATAATCTCACAGAATAATTTTAATTATATGTTTAAAACATTAACACAAAATTTAACAAAAATTTTTGATCATATTAGAAGTTCCGGTACTTTATCGGAAACTCAAATAGACGATGCTATGAGAGATATAAGAGTTGCTCTTCTTGAATCTGATGTAGCATTACCGGTAGTTAAAGATTTTATAGCGGAAGTAAAACAGAAAGCTTTAGGGCAGGAGGTTATCAAATCCGTCTCACCGGGGCAGATGATAATTAAAATCATTCATGAAGAAATGATAAATCTTCTTGCATCGGACTCAAATGAAGCAAAGTTACAATTAAATTCAAAACCGCCGGTAAATATCTTAGCGGTGGGCTTACAAGGAAGCGGTAAAACTACCGCTAGCGCAAAACTCGCCTTACGGCTTAAAAATCAAAATAAAAAAGTTCTGCTAGTATCGCTTGATATTTATCGTCCGGCTGCGCAGGAACAATTAGCAATACTTGCAAAATCGATAGAAGTTGATTCGCTCCCTATTATATCAACCGAGAAGCCGCTTGATATTGTCAAACGGGCGCTTGTGGAATCAAAAATATCAGCTTATGACGTTGTAATATACGACACGGCCGGTAGGTTACAGATTGATAACGAAATGATGGAAGAGGCTTTGGCTATAAAAGAGCTAGTAAAGCCGGCAGAAACATTATTAGTAATTGATAGTATGACGGGACAAGATGCAGTAGTAACGGCTAGTAGTTTTAATCAAAAATTAGAAATTTCGGGGCTAATTTTATCAAGAATTGACGGCGATTCTAAAGGTGGAGCTGCCTTAAGCGTAAAATATATTACCAAAAAGCCGATAAAATTCTTAAGTAGCGGCGAGAAATTAACCGATTTAGAAGAATTTGATGCTGAACGCATAGCCTCAAGAATATTAGATATGGGGGATATACTCTCTTTTGTCGAAAAAGCAGCAAATATAGTAGATAGGGAAGAGGCAGAAAAAATAGCTGCTAGGATGAAAAAGGGTAAATTTGATTTAAATGATTATCTCCAGCAAATGCGAAGTATTAAAAAACTCGGCGGTTTTAGCGGTATCGTTAATATGCTACCGGGTGCCGGTAAAATTATGGATCAAATTGATCAATCTAAATTAAGCGGTAAGTTAATTGAGCAGCAAGTGGCTATTATCTTATCTATGACCCCGAAAGAAAGAAAAACCCCCGATATACTTAATGCTTCACGTCGGAAACGTATCGCGCAAGGAGCAGGTACGACTGTTCAAAAAGTCAATATACTATTAAAGCAGTTCAAGCAAATAAGCGATATGATGAAAAAAGCAAGTAATATGAATCCTAAAAGCCTCATGCGCCAAGGTATGGGTAAGTTGTTTTCTTAAAGGCTTGCATTTTTTGCAAGCATCCATAATGTTATTTCTAGCTACGGTGAGCCTTGTTGCATGGCTCGATCTTACCCCGTCATTGCGAGGAGATGTGTAGCATCGACGTGGCAATCTAGGAAAAAATAGCAAAAAATGCTATGAAACTTATTATTTTCTGGATTGCCGCACTCCCTTTGGTCGCGGCTTTGTTGCGTGGCTCTAAAAAAGTGCCGTATGTCATTCCCGCGCAGGCGGGAATCCAGAAAAAATACCCAAAATAAACAAAACTACACAAAAATTTACCACACAATTTGCTTAAACATTTTCTGGATTCCCGCCTGCGGGCGTTGTTGCATGGCTACCGGAATCGTCATGGCGAGGCGCCTCTTGGCGCCGTGGCCATCTAAGTATAAACATATTTTTATACTAAACTTGTTTAGTATTCTAATTAAATCCCTAATTATATTCGGGATAGCCTAGATGGCCACAGCCACTTCGTGGCTTCGCCATGACGGATTTTTATTAATTTTCGAGCCATGCAACAACGCTTGAAAACGGGAATCTAGAAAAAATACTTTTAAGTCATCCTGAATTTATTTCAGGATATTTGGGTAATTAGATGCTGAAACAAGTTCAGCATGACATAAGTAAGGCTGGATTCCCGTTTTTACGGGAATAACATCGAAAATTTGAGTCATGCAACAACGCCATCGTTTATCGACTCTTTTGCATATGAGTCGCATTTTGGTTTTTGATAAAGGGAAAATTATCGAAGACGGTACGCATAATGCACTTTTAATGAATAATGGACTGTATAAAACCTTGTGAGCTGCACAAATAGGCGGTTTTTTGCCGGAACATTTATAAAATACTATTATATTTCTTTAGCTTCCTCTTCAATTTCACTTTCCTCTTCGTCATCAGAATTTTCGGCAATTAATGATACGGATACGACTTTTTCATTTTCTTCGGTTTTAAACAAAATTACCCCGCCGGTATTACGCCCTGTTATACGCACCGATTCGAGTTTACAACGAATTAACTTACCGCTATTAGTAATTAACATTAATTCATCATCCATAGCAACGGGCATTACACCGACCACAAGACCGGTTTTGTCGGATATATCCATATTGACAATGCCGCTGCCGCCGCGATTAGTAATTCTATAGCCGTAAGCCGAGCTTCTTTTACCGAAACCGTTTTCGCTAACGGTCATAATAAATTCTTCTGAAATTGCCATTTGTAAAATCATCTCTGAGCTGAGCGTTGAGCCGAGTTCTTCCGGTGAAAATGCTTCTCCCTTAGCAATTGCGAGCCTTCGCTCCGTCGGGATTGATAAATAAGCTTCGCGCTCTTCCATAGTACAAGAAACGCCTTTAAGCACGGTCATAGAAATTACCGAGTCATCTTTTGCTAGTCTCATTCCTCGGACGCCGTCAGAGGTACGGCTTTTGATAATTCGGAGTGATTCAACCGGAAATCTTAAAGCTTTACCGGCTTTTGTGGCAAGTAAAATATGTTCTTCTTCTTTGCAAACTTTTACGTCCACTAATTTGTCATTATCGTCAAGCCTGATGGCGATTTTGCCGTTTGCTTGGATACGTTTGAAATCCACTAAATCACTTCTTCTAATATTCCCTAAAGAAGTTGCAAACATAATATTTAAATTATCCCACTCATCTTGATTTTCCGGCAGCGGCATAATATTAGTAATATATTCTTTATCTTTTAAAGGTAAAATATTAACAATCGGTCTACCTTTCCCTTGCGGATTGCTTAGCGGTAATTTATAAAGCTTTAAGCTATAAACTTGCCCGATATTGGAAAAGAACAGCATCGGCGTATGAGTACTACCGACAAATATTTGAGTGGTAATATCTTCATCCCTCATTGATAGACCCGACCTACCTTTGCCGCCGCGTTTTTGCGCTCGATAGCTCGTTAGAGGAACACGTTTTATATAACCACCAAGCGTTACGGTTACTACCATTTCTTCACGCTGAATTAAATCTTCCATATCCTGATCGAAATCACCGAATTCAATCGAGGTGAGGCGAGGGGTAGCAAATTCTTCTTTAACCTTAATTAATTCATCTTTTAAAATTTCTAAAAGTCTATCCCGTGATTCAAGGATATTAAGATATTCACTAACTTCGGTAGCAAGATTTTTAAGATCTTCTTCTAACTTATTTTTTTCCATAGCTGTTAAACGTTGCAATCTCATTTCTAAGATAGCCTTAGTTTGAGCTTCGGTAAAATAACATCTTCCTTGGTCATCTATCATAGCTTTATCGTCAACTAGCTTCACGAGCGGTAAAATACTTTGAGCGTCCCAATTTCTTGCCATTAATTCTTGTTTCGCACTATTTGGATCACGGGCCGATTTAATTATACGGATAATTTCGTCGATATTACTAACTGCGATAGTGAGTCCGAGTAATATATGCGCTCTATCTCTGGCTTTATTAAGTAAATATATCGTGCGATTAGTAATTACTACTTCCCGAAAATGAACAAAAGCGCTGATCACCTCTTTTAAATTCATAACTTTCGGTAACCCGTCTTTCAGGGCAAGCATAATCACGCCAAAGCTTGTTTGGAGTTGAGTACAGGCATATATTTGATTTAATACTATTTCCGCTACCACGTCTTTTTTTAGCTCGATATATATTTTTATACCGTTTTTATTTGATTCATCACGTAAATCACTAATACCTTCAATACGCTTTTCCTTAACCATTTCGGCAATTTTCTCTACCAATTTGGCTTTATTGACCATATAAGGAATTTCGGTAATAATAATAGCTTGTCTATTATTTGAAAGATCATCAATTCGCGCCCGTCCTCTTGTTATGATACTTCCACGCCCTGTTAAATATGCCGATTTGATACCGTGCGTGCCTAAAATCATTGAGCCGGTCGGGAAATCAGGACCTTTTACTACTTCTAGAAGGTCCAAAATATCTATATCGTTATTATCGACATATAAACAACAAGCATCAATAACTTCACCGAGATTATGGGGAGGGATATTGGTCGCCATACCGACAGCAATACCACCGCTACCGTTAACTAGTAAATTAGGGAATATTGAAGGTAAGACTAACGGCTCTTCTTCGGAACCGTCATAATTGGGAACGAAGCCTACAGTTTCTTTGTCGATATCTTCTATTAATTTATGGGCAACCTTGGCAAGGCGCGATTCGGTATATCTCATTGCCGCCGCGGCGTCGCCGTCTATTGAACCGAAATTACCTTGACCGTCAACGAGCGGTAGACGCAACGAAAAATCCTGCGCCATACGAACTAATGAATCATAAATAGCACTATCGCCGTGTGGATGATATTTACCCATTGTGTCACCGACTATTCTTGCCGATTTGCGATAAGGTTTGCCGGCGTGATTACCGGCTTCGTACATTGAGTAAATTATACGGCGGTGTACGGGTTTCAGTCCGTCCCGCACATCCGGTATTGCCCTGCTTACTATAACGCTCATTGCATAATCAAGATAAGACGATTTCATCTCGTCTTCGATATTTACCGGTATTAAATTAGGATAATCTTTATTATTAGTCACGATTGCGCTGCCTATATTAATTTAAGTCTATTATAGTGATATATTATTTTGCTTTCAAGGATTGCTTTTTGTTATCTTCGTGGGTTTGTTTGTTATTTCTTAGTGAAATAAATTAAGATAGCAGTAATAGCTATTATATTGATAATAACTATTATATATGTTATAGTGATCATAACTATAAATCATTAGGTAAATAATATGGAAAAAAATATTAGTAGTAAAATAGCACAAAATAATTTTGGAGAATTAATGAATGATGCAATGAAAGGACCGGTAATTATAAATAAGTATGGTAAACCTGCTGCAGTTCTTATCTCTCATGAAGAATATGAAAAATTTAATCAACTTGAAGATATGTATTGGATAACGCAAGCAAAAAATGCTAGCAAAAAAGGTTTTCTTTCAGAAAAAGAAAGTGCAAATTTTTTAACTAAAATGTTAGAGCAGTAAATTATGACTCTAATAATATCAAAAGATTCACAAAAATTTATAGAAAAACTAAACCCGAAACAATCAAGACAAATAGCAATTAAGATTAAAGAACTAAGCGAGGTAATAGCTCATCCGCACGATAGCAAACTGTTAAAAGGCTCTGAAGAACAGTATCATCGAGTAGATGTAGGAGAATTTCGGATAATTTATCAAAAAAATAAAGAAATATTTTATATTTTTATAATAGGAAAAAGAAATGATGCAGAAGTTTATAAATTATTTAAAAGAAAAATAAATTAGTAAAAAATAATTCAGCATGACAAGGGAAAAAAGTCTAGACTCCCGTTTTCACGGGAAGGTGTTGTTGCATGGCTTCTGGAATCGTCATGGCGAGGCACCTCTTGGTGCCGTGGCCATCCAGTAAAACATATTTTATACTAAACTTGTTTAGTATTCTAATTAAATCCCTCATTGCATTCGGGATAGCCTGGATGGCCACAGCCACTTCGTGGCTTCGCCATGACGAGTTTATTAATTTCAATCCACGCAACAATGCCTCACAGGAATGACATAGAATAAATTTTAATCCCTTAACTCTATATCCTCCGTACTCCATTCGTTAGAGATGCTATTATACTTTAATATATACGGTTTGGTATCGATAGAATCGAGGACTATATCGGCTATCATATCATCATGTGAAGAAATAAAACTATGACCGAAAGAAGAATAATAAGGTTGATAATTTCTAAATCGAATAGTTATAAATTTTTCTTTAGTAATATCAGGCATATATTTTATTAAATCCTTAATATTATCTAATTTATGATTCTCTATCTCATAGATATGAGTTCTATATAAATTTTTATAATCTTGGGTAAAATAAGCAGGTATAGCACTAAAGCTGCTGCCCGATTGAACAGTTGCTATCGTCAATGCTTTAAGAGGTACACCTGATTTGCTGCTACAATAATCATCGGCTTCAAAAAAGATTGCACCGCCGAAATTAACAAGCTGCTCTATTTTGTTATTATTGATATTATATAAATCTATAGTTTGTTCTATTTTTTTCCCTTCTCGGTAAATTGTCAGTTTAATATTAGTGTTTTTACTATTATCCATTTCTTTATCGAATACGGTAAGATTGCCGCCGAGTTCTATATTGTTAATTTCCCAAATAATATCACCCGGTTTAAGAAGCTTTTCAGCAGGAGAGGCCGGTATAATAGTTTTTACAATCACTACTCTATTTCGTGCGTCGGGGAATTTTTTTAAATATGCATCCATTTCCGCTTGCGGAAAATTACGATGCCTTACCGCTTTATTTAAAGAATATAATTCGGTAATAATACCGATATGGTTCCTATTTGGAACTTTATTATTTTTAAGGCTCTCTAAACTACGTTGCACATAATCCGAGTGCAGAGCGAATGCGTAAGTTTGTCCGCCGCCGTATATTATGCCGATAGCTTCATTTTTTTCATTTAACACCGGAGAGCCGCTAGCACCTCCGGTAATATTAAGATTAATTATATAAGAGCCTTGCGGCATCTCGCCGTCAATACTATATAAATCGGATAAATAGCCGCTATGAAAGGAAAAACCTTGCGCTTCGGTATTACCTACCACAAAAACGCTTTGATTTAATTTAGGTACTTCCCCCGAAAAAACTATTTGTTCAACCGATTCCGGTAAGTCTGATTTTGCTACTTTTAAAATAGCATAATCCTGCCAGCTATCGTAATAAATAAGTTTTGCCTCGGCTTGCTGACCGCTATGAAAGGTAACAAAATAAGTGCCGATAGAAGCCCTACCGATCACATGCGCGTTAGTAACGATAAAACCGTTTTCTTTATCGGTTACAAAACCGGTACCGGTCCAGCTACCTATATCCTTATAGGCGGATACGGCGATTCTACTGTCAATAGTCACTATGGCTTTTTTTGTATGTTCTAGAGTGCTAGAAGTGCCGGACGCATTAACAATATTTACGAAAAATAAGCTAATGATAAATAAAATTTTTATTAAAATTGAGACTTTTTTCATTTATTCCTCTTGTAAAATTATCACCCTAGCATTATATCAAAAAGGTCAATAATAAAAGATGTATAATAAACACAAATAAGAAAATACTGCAAGAATAAAATTTTAAAGAGGATAATTATGGGAAAAGTAATAGGTATTGATTTGGGAACCACAAACTCTTGTGTTGCCGTAATGGAGGGTAAGGAACCCAAAGTAATAGAAAATTCAGAAGGTGAGAGGACTACGCCGTCTATCATAGCTTTTGCTAACGGCGAAAAATTAGTCGGTCAGTCGGCAAAAAGGCAAGCGGTAACTAATCCAAGAAATACCGTTTTTGCGGTAAAAAGATTAATAGGAAGAAATTTTACCGATCCGATGGTTAAAAAGGATCAAGATATTGTTCCTTATAAAATAGTAAAAGCCGATAATAACGATGCATGGGTTGAAGTAGACGGACAAAAATATTCGCCGAGTCAGATTAGTGCTTATATTTTGCAAAAAATGAAAGAAACCGCCGAAAATTATCTAGGCGAGAAGGTAACGCAAGCGGTAATTACCGTACCTGCTTATTTCAACGATGCGCAGCGTCAGGCAACAAAGGATGCCGGTAAAATTGCCGGTCTTGAAGTTTTGCGGATAATTAACGAGCCGACGGCTGCGGCCCTTGCTTACGGCTTCGATAAATCAGCTAGTAAAACCATTGCGGTTTATGATCTTGGCGGAGGAACATTTGATATATCAATACTTGAGATAGGCGACGGCGTATTTGAAGTTAAGTCGACTAACGGTGATACTTTCCTTGGCGGTGAAGATTTTGATACTAGAATATTAAATTATTTAATAGATGAATTCAAAAAAGAAAGTAGCGTCGATTTACGCAACGATCCACTCGCATTGCAACGTTTAAAAGAAGCTGCCGAAAAAGCTAAAAAAGAATTATCTACCGCTTTAACTACCGATATTAACTTGCCTTATATTACGGCAGATAATACCGGTCCGAAACATTTAAATATTAAATTTACTAGAGCAAAATTAGAAGCGTTAGTAGCCGATTTAATTGATAATACTATCGAGCCTTGCCGTAAGGCGTTAAAGGATGCCGGCTTAAAAGCCTCTGATATTCAGGAAGTCGTATTGGTTGGCGGTATGACTAGAATGCCGAAAGTGATCGAGAAAGTTAAAGAGTTTTTTGGTCGTGAACCGCATAAGGGAGTTAATCCTGATGAAGTAGTGGCACTCGGTGCTGCTATTCAAGGGGGAGTATTAAATAAAGAAGTAACGGATATATTATTATTAGACGTTACGCCTTTATCGCTTGGAATTGAAACACTTGGAGGCGTATTTACCAGGTTAATCGATCGTAATACTACAATTCCGACCAAAAAGAGCCAAGTATTCTCTACCGCCGACGATAATCAGCATGCGGTAACTATTCGGGTGTTCCAAGGTGAGCGAGAAATGGCGGCCAGTAATAAATTGCTTGGGCAATTTAATCTTGAAGGTATACCTCCTGCGCCGCGCGGCATGCCGCAAATAGAAGTGACTTTTGATATTGACGTTAACGGTATAGTGCATGTTTCCGCTAAAGATAAAGCTAGCGGTAAGGAGCAAAAAGTAACTATCCAAGCATCGGGCGGACTTAGTGAAGCGGAGATTGAGCAGATGGTTAAAGATGCCGAAAAAAATGCCGAAGAAGATAAAAAGCGAAAAGAGTTAATTGAAGCTAAAAATAACGCCGATAGTCTAATTTATTCTACCGAGAAGACTCTTAAAGATTACGGTGATAAGGTATCTGCTGAAGATAAAGCCGGAATAGAGGAAGCTATTACAGGTTTAAAAGCTGTTTTAGAGTCGGAAGATGTAGCTCAGATTAAAGAAAAAACGGAAGCATTAACGGCTAGTAGTATGAAAGTCGGTGAAGCAATGTATAAATCTCAAGCGGAAAATACTAATACTGCCGAGCCTGAAACTACCAATGACGAAAAAGTAGTAGACGCTAATTTTGAAGATATAGAGAAGAAGTAAGTTTGTTACGTGGATGCCTCAAACGTCATTGCGAGGAGATGCTTTAACATCGACGCGGCAATCCAGACTTTTCTTTGTCATGCTGAACAAGTTTTGCGCATCTTTTTGTATTTGATCCTGAAATAAATTCAGGATGACTATAATTTTCTGGATTCCCGCCTTTAGCTAGAATGACATACTGTTGCTTTATTGAGCCATGCAACAATGCCCCGCCTTCACGGGAATGGCATCAATGATATTAAAAAAACATACAATTAATTATTCTTAAATCATGTCACAAACTGATTACTATCAAATACTTGGCGTTAGTAAGTCCGCGACTCAAGCAGAGCTAAAAAAAGCTTACCATACACTAGCTAAGCAATATCATCCCGATAATAATAAGGTCGAGGATAAAAACGCCGAGAAAAAATTTAAAGAAATAAGCGCCGCTTATGATGTTCTAAAAGATGAGCAAAAAAGAGCGGCTTATGATCGTTTCGGGCATGATGCTTTTCAAAATAGAGGCGGTGGCGGTTCACAAAATCATGGGCAAGGTCAAGCCGGCGGATTTCATGCCGATATTAATGACATATTCGGAGATTTTTTTAGTGATTTCATGGGCGGAAATAAAAGATCGCGTTCTACTTCAAGCAAAATTAGGGGATCGGATTTAAAATATAATTTAACAATTAGTTTAGAAGAAGCTTTTCACGGTGTCGATAAAAATGTTAGTTTTTCTAGTGAAGTAAAATGTGATTCATGCCACGGTACCGGTTCTGAAACTAATGAAGGAATGACTAGTTGCAGTGTTTGCGGCGGTCATGGAGTAACAAGGATGCAACAAGGATTTTTTACCTTAGAGCAGGCCTGTAATCATTGTCAGGGTAGCGGACAAATTATAAAAAACCCATGTAAAAAATGTCGTGGTAACGGGCGCTATGCTAAACATAGGAACTTAACGGTAAATATTCCTGCGGGCGTGGAAAACGGGACGAGGATAAGGCATACCGGTGAGGGGGAAGCAGGAATTCGAGGAGGAAGTAACGGGGATTTATATGTTGATATTGCCATAAAACCTCATGACCTTTATAAAATAGAGGGAGTAAATTTACATTGTAAGCTACCGATTAGTTTTGTAAAAGCTGCTCTTGGCGATGATATAGAAGTGCCGGTAATTGAAGGCGGAAAAGTAAATTTAAAAATTCCTGCCGGTACGCAAAGCGGTGATCAGCTAAGACTTCGAGGCAAAGGAATGTCTAAGATTAGAGCAACTATTAGGGGCGATATGATTGCCCATATTCATATTGAGATACCTAAAAATTTAACCAAAAGACAAAAAGAATTATTAGAAGAATTTAAAAAAGAATCGGGAAACGATAAAGATAATGATAGTAATTTTTTTAATAAAATGAAAAATTTATGGTCGTGAAATTTTCGTATGGAATTTAAAGCTTAAATATTATATTATTAGATAGATTAATTTTAATTTTGTTCACAGAACCTATATATTAAATTGAGAGGAATTTATGCCGTACAAAAATAACGATAGCCTACCTGAAACAGTTAAAAATCATCTTCCTGCCCATGCTCAAGATATTTATCGAGAAGCTTTTAACCATGCTTTTGAAGAATATAAATCACCTGAAAAAAGACGCGGTAATGATTCAAGAGAAACAGTAGCGCATAAAGTAGCTTGGGCAGCAGTCGAAAAAAAATATCATAAAAATGAAAAAGATCGGTGGGTGGAGAAGTAAGGTAACTTATAAACACTAATTTACTTTGTTTTTTATAATTAATTAATAAAAATTAAATAATGCTTGACTTTTAGATGAAATGTTAGTATATTTTGCCTAAATTAATTTAGGGTATATTTTTATGAGTGGAAACCTAATAAGTTTAGATACTGCTACAGACATAAATTTAGAGGATATAGAACTAGTTTCTTTAACGGAGATTCCTAATAAATCTATAAGTTCTAGTAAACTTGCTCACTCAGCAATAAATCTTGCCTATAATAGTGCCGATTCAGAGAAATATTTAGCAAAGGCTTTAGAAATAGACGGTAAAGAGTTAGTCGGTAGCGGTTTTGAAATACTTGCCGCATCAAGGGAGTTGAATACTTCGCAGTATGGTTATAAAGCCGTAGCGTTTATTAATAAGCAGACTAAAGAAATTCATATTGCTAGTGCAGGAACAAAAGCTGATAAGTATGATTTATGGGATGATGTATTAATTACTTTTCATTATACTCCTAATAAACTAGCCTCGGTTAAAGAATTTATTGATGAAATAATTGTAAAAATCGCCAAAGAAGAAAATAGCGAAGAAGCAGTACAAAATTATACTTTTAGCACTAGCGGGCATTCTCTAGGGGCGATTGTATCAGATTTAACTGCGGTGGAGTTATATTCGCGTAATTTTAAGTTTGATAAATCGACAACTTTTGATAGTCCGGGTTCAAGTGAAGTAGTAAAATATGCTATTCAAGACAAGCTATTTACGGGTGAAGTTAAGGCTTCAATAGAAGAATTAGCTAAGCATTCCGTAATATATAATGCAAAACCTAATTTTATCAATACTACTAATAATCACTTGGGAGAAGTAAATTTAGTTCTTCCGCAAGTAAAAAATAATATAGTAGAAGAGCAAAAAACACCGAAGGCTTCAGGATTTTTGGGATGGGGCGAATATTTGTATAATACAATCGGCTCTATAGTTCAAACAAGTGCTGATTATTTAGGTATTACAAGTATAATGGAGCAAATCAATCAACATAAGCTTCATAATTTTGCTGATTTAGATAAGCTTGTTTATGCAGTAGAGGGTTGGAATGGAACTCAACCGATATTAAGAAATGATAAGGACAATGCTCAGTTTAAAGCTGTAAAATCTACAGGGAAAGATGTTGTATTATTTGATGAACATGAATATGGCAGTTTAGTGTTGATAAATCAATATCCCTTAGCATATTCGGATTTACAAAATTGTACCATGGAAGAAGTATTGCCGATAGGGGATATAAATAATAATTCAATTTCCGTGTGTTAAGTTATTTATAATATAAAAAATAAATTTCAAATGTTAGATTTTTTTTCTTATGGTCTTGCACGTACAGTAAGAAGTGCAACCGGAGCTGCTTCCGGTATTGTAGTTTGTATTGCAGATACTATTACTAAGTATGTTAATGATTTAGTAAGTGAGCAACCGGGTAGTAATAATTTTACTATTAGGGAAGAAGAAGACTGGCTTGTCGTCGACGTCGAGCCTATGGGAGAGACAACTCCACCGCAAAATAATCAATAAATCACTTATTCCCCCCTTAATAATTCATAAATATTTCTAGCCGTTTTGCGAGTATTTACATATTCACTATTTTATAGTATAATATATAAATATTAAACTAAGGTATTTATGTCGATATTACCGATAGTAACGGCTCCGGATAATAGATTAAAGCAAAAATCTTTGCCGGTAGAGCTAATTACTAAAGAAACTCAAAAATTCATGGATGATATGGTGGAAACTATGTATCATGAGGATGGCTCCGGTCTTGCTGCGGTACAGGTCGGTGCTTTGAAGAGAATTTTGGTAATTGATATGAAAGATCACGATGAAGTGCCAAGACCTGCAAATTTTTATCCTCTTTTTATAGTAAATCCTGAAATAATAGAAAAATCAGCAGAATTAGTAACCGCTAAAGAAGGTTGTATTTCTGTTCCTGAGCAAAGATATGAAATAACACGACCTGAATCCGTAAAAATAAAATATTTAGATTATTATAATAATCCGCAAGAGCTTGAGGCGAATGACTGGCTAGCAAGAGTTATCCAGCATGAATATGATCATTTAGAAGGTAAATTAATGATCGACTATTTAAGCAGTCTAAAAAGAGATGTTGCGCTAAGAAAACTCCGAAAACTTAAAAATAATATAGTGTGAAAATAATCCTCATGGGGACGCCTGCCTTTGCGCTGCCCGCCCTTGAAAAACTTATAGCCTCTAATAACCACCGCCTAGTTAGCGTTTTTACGCAAAGACCAAAGGCTAAGGGCAGGCGGCTTCACGAGATAAAATCCCCTGTACATCAATTAGCTCTGCAGCATCAAATACCTGTTTATACTCCTGTCACATTAAAATCAGATGAAGTAACTAACCTTATCAATTCTATAGAAGCCGATATAATAATAGTAGTAGCTTACGGTTTTATAGTTCCGACGGCAATTTTAAATGCTAAGAAATACGGTTGTTTAAATATTCACCCGTCTGATTTGCCAAGGCATCGTGGGGCTGCGCCTTTGCAGCGTACTATTATCTGCGGCGATAAGACAAGTGCTGTATGTATTATACGAATGAATGAGGGACTTGATACCGGCGATATAATAGTAAAACAAAATTTTGATATACCGGCGAGAATGACGTTAGAGGAGTTGCATAATAAATGTGCTGTTATGGGAGCCGAACTTTTAATTAAAACATTAGATGAAATAGATAATTTGCCGCCTGTTCCTCAAATTGACAAAGGCGTAAGTTATGCGCATAAACTTACTAAAGAAGAAGGAAAAATTAATTGGGAAGAAACCGCTTATCAAATAGATTGTAAAATCCGCGGAATGAACCCATGGCCCGGAGTATATTTTAGTTATAAAGATAAAATTATCAAAATTCTTGAGGCGGATTATCTAGACCAACCTCATGATTTTCCAGCCGGTACGGTCATTAGTAAAAAATTAGAAGTAGCTTGCGGCAGCGGTATATTGATAATTAAAAAGCTACAACAAGAGAGCAAGAGATCGCTAATAACTGAGGAATTTTTACGAGGCGTGGACATACCGGTTGGTACTTTATTGATTTCGAGGGAGTGAAAATACAGCTCATTTTCCCGCACTCTTCTATGTCATTCCTATAAAAACGGGAATCTAGACTTTTCTTTGTCATGCTGAACTTGGTTCAGCATCTCATTAATAGATCCTGAAATAAATTCAGGATGACTATTTTTTTTCTAGATTCCCGCTTTTAGCTAGAATGACATACGGCACTTTTTTAGAGCCATGCAACAACGCCCCTTCGCGCGGCGTGCATGGCTCTAAAATTAATAAAAAACCCGTCATTGCGAAGCCACGAAGTGGCTGTGGCAATCTAGTTTTTGTCATGCTGAACTTGTTCAGCATCTCATTAGTAGATCCTGAAATAAATTCAGGATGGCTTTTTAGTACTTTTCCGGATTCCCGCCTTCGCGTATAGGTGTCAACTTAAGGAGCAAAAACGTAAGCCGTCATTGTGAGGAGGCATTGTTGCATGGCTCGAATTTTCGATGTCATTCTAGCTAAAAGCGGGAATCCAGAAAAATTATAGAGTTATCCTGAATTTATTTCAGGATATTTCTCAAAAGATGCTGAACTTGTTTCAGCATGACAAAAGAAAGCCTGGATTCCCGCCTTTAGCTAGGAATGACATCGAAGGTGCTTTTAACTATCCAAACCCCAATGCCTGCGCGGGGATGATATCGGTTTTAAAAGCTTTCGAGTTTATAATTTTTCTTTTATTTTCTTTTTGTTAGCCAAACACTTTACTAAATTGTTAATTGCTTGTTGTTCCGTACTATCAATTTTCATAAAATTTCTTGAAACTTCAATACACATACGTTGATGTTGAGTATGAATAGGTTGCGGGTTATCGGCTTCATCTAAGCCGTCAAAAAAATAATCAATATTTCTATCTAAAGCTTTTGCAATAAATACTAATCTACCGACTGAAATCCTGTTAATTGCTTTTTCGTATTTTTGTAGTTGTTGATGGGTAACATCTATCACTTCTGCAAGTTGTTGACGAGACAAACCTTTTGCAAGGCGCAAGGAATAAATCTTTTTTCCGATAAAATCATCAATTTTTTGTATGAAGTCATTTTTTCTTACCATTATTATCTCCCTGATTAATTATTGTTTACTGTTATAGTAATTGTTCTTCTAACAAAATTGTCAATTATTGCGTGTTGTAAAAATACTGATTACTAAAAATCCAGTATTTATAAATGTTATACAATTATGAGTGGAAATTGTACCATATTTTAATATTACATACAACTATAAAATAACAATTTTTAAGCTTTTTGTAATTATTTATTAAATATTTCTTAAGTATGTTTTAATATATTTGAAATGAAACCTAAAAATAAAAAAAAATTATAATAAATTTAAAATATTTCTTATTAAATTTATACTTTAGCAGTATATTAGTATTCGTTTAAAAATAACTTAATTTTTGACGATAATATTTAAAAATATTTTTATAAAAATATATGGTAAAAATATCACGTAAATATCGCAGATAGAGATCAAGTTAATAAAAATTGTAGCTGCTTTATATTTTAACAAATCAGCTAGTTGTTAAAAATTATTTTCTACTGAAAAATATAAATAATTGCAACTTATAAAAATTTTTTAATTTCCGGTATTATATAGAGTTATAAGTCTTAAGCAAGAAGAATTTTAAAATTTTACTAAAAGATAATTTAAAAAAACAGAAACGTGGTTTTTTATACCTATAATAATTTAAATATATATATTTTTAATATCACTTTGCACTTTACTATAAAACTTTGTATGCTTTCCAAGTTGTATACTAAAATAAAAAATCTTTAATGAGTAAAATTGTTAGCTGCCTTTATTATGCGTTTTTCAGAACCATAGAACACGACGGGATTGAACATTCCGGTTATATGTCGTTTATGATACTCTTATCTATTTTTCCCTTTTTAGTATTTTTATTAGCTCTTACAAGTTTTTTGGGCGCTTCGGAACTTGGACAAAATTTTATACAAATTTTTCTAGAAAGCATGCCTGAACAAGCAACCGAATCAATTCAAAAAAGAATAAAAGAATTATTAAGCGCTCCTCCTCAAAGCCTTATGACTCTTGCGGTGGTAGGTAGCGTCTGGACGGCTTCATCATTTGTCGAGTGCCTTAGAACAATATTAAACCGCGTATATGAAATAAAATCTCCTCCGCCTTATATAAGAAGAAGATTACTTAGCATTATACAATTTCTTATAATAAGTATATTAATTACCCTTACGATGTTTCTTTTAGTTTTTATCCCGATAATACTTACAAAAATTCCGGTAATATTAGAAGTTATTGACCAACATAAAAATACTTTAAATTTTATAAGATATGCTTTAATTTTAGCTTTACTATTCCTCGGAGCTTCTTCGCTATATTATATATTACCTAATATAAAACTAAATTTTGTCGATGTATTTCCCGGTGCTTTTTTAACGGTAATATTATGGATAATAAGCGGCTACTTACTTTCTACTTATATTGTATATTATAATCAATTAAACATAATGTACGGATCTTTGGGCAGCATAATAGTTACGTTAATATTTTTTTATATTATCAATATGATTTTCATTTACGGTGCAGAATTTAATTATCTAATGAATAATTATAGTTGATCTATGCAAACGATACCAATAGCGTTGCTGAATGGCTTAAAATGAAAGTTTAATAACTATTAGTTAGTTTAGTTATTGGCTACTAAAAAGTCATTGCGAAAAAAGTATTGTTGTGTGGATACCCAAAACGTCATTGCGAGCATTTGTGGGCGTTGTTGCATGGCTCGAAAATTAATAAAAACCCGTCATTGCGAAGCCACGAAGTGGCTGTGGCAATCCAGGCTATCCCGAATGTAAAGAGGGATTTAATTAGAATGCTAAACATAGTTTAGCATAAAAATATGTTTATACTTGATTGCCGCGTCGGCATAAATGCCTCCTCGCAATGACGATTCCGGTATCCATGCAACAACGCCTACAGCTTCTCCCAATGACGATTCTAGTATCTACGCAACAACATCTCCTCACAATGACGTTTAACGTTCCACGCAACAAGTTATAAGTGACCGGTAGAACCAAACCCATTTAAGCCTCGCGCCGTTTCCTCCAGAGAATCTCTTTCTTCCCATGATATTTGCTCATATTTAGCAATTACTATTTGAGCAATTCTCATGCCTCGTTCAATAATAAAATCTTGCTTACTTAAATTAATTAAAATAACTTTTATTTCACCGCGGTAATCAGCATCAATAGTGCCTGGAGAATTAGCAACCGTAATACCGTGTTTAGCAGCAAGTCCAGAGCGTGGTCTTATTTGAGCTTCAAATGAAAAAGGCAGAGCTATAGCAATACCGGTGGGTATTAATACTATTTCCCCTGCTTTGATAGCAACAGGTTCTATATTTGCGGCAAATAAATCCATACCTGCACTATATTCCGTTGCATAACTAGGCAATAAGCTTGTGAAATTCGAGAGTTTTTGAATTTTTACTTTAGTGGTCATATAAAAAAATGTGATAATTATAGAAGGAAAGAAATTATAGTTATTTAGCTGCTTTGTCAAGGAGACGAAGTTAGAATAAAATTTATTCTAACTTCGGTTAGGGTTTTATTTATTTATGTTAAAATTTATGCTGTATATGACTTGACTGATGTTGTCGCATGGCTCGAATTTTCGATGTCATTCTAGCTAAAAACGGGAATCCAGAAAGTTAATATGAACAAATTAACTTTTAATATATCCATTACAATGGATTATTCAAGCTATGCTCACCGTACATTTCCTTACTGTCTATTACCTCTACCCCTTTAATAATCAAATGCATGATATAATATAATCCGGAACCGAACACCACGGCATAAACCAGTATAAAGGCAATAAGAGAAATAAATACATACTCCCCAAGCACGGGCGATACTACTTCCGATGTTCTAAGAATATTATAAACAATATAAGGTTGCCTACCGATTTCGGTAACAAACCAGCCCGCTAGTACTGCTATAAAGCCGGAGGGAGCCATTGCTATATACCAATATTGAAACCATTCGGTAGTAAATAATTTTTTACGTAAATAAAGACATAAGCCGATAATACCGGTAAATATCATTAAAAAACCGATGCCGATCATTACGCGAAAGCTCCAAAATACTATAGCAACCGGTGGACGCCGATCTTTTCTCCACTCTTTTAAACCTTGTATCTTGCCGTTAAGGCTATGGGTTAATATTAAACTAGCGGCTTTCGGTATTTCAATAGCATATTTCGTTTCCTCTGCCTTTTCGTCCGGCCAGCCGATAAGATTAAACCCCACTCCTTCACCCGTTTCCCAAATTCCTTCCATAGCAGCTATTTTTGTAGGCTGATATTGCAGCGTATTTAAACCGTGCCGATCGCCGATAAAAAGCTGGATAGGAGCAACGAATAATGCCATTAACACCGCCATAAAAAGCATAATTTTAGCATGCTCTTTATAGCGATTATTTAGTAGATACCAACAACCTACACCGCCAATGACAAAAGAAGTAGTAAGATATGAAGCGGTAAGCATGTGCAAGAAGCGGTAAGGGAAAGAAGGATTAAAAATAATTTCTAACCAATTTAAAGGATAGAAAAAACCGTCTTCGCTTAATCTAAAGCCGGTTGGGGTGTGCATCCAACTATTAGCGGACAGAATCCAAAAGGCCGAAATAACCGTGCCGATCGCTACAATTAAAGTAGCTATAAAATGCATTTTTTTGCTAACTTTGTTAAAGCCGAATAGCATAATACCGAGAAAAGAGGACTCAAGAAAAAAAGCCGTAAGAACTTCAAAGCCTAATAAAGGACCGAGTACGTTACCGACTTTGTCCGAAAAACCCGACCAGTTAGTACCGAATTGATAAGACATTACCACACCGGAGACTACTCCCATAACGAAAGTAACGGCAAAAATTTTTACCCAAAATTTATATATTTCTTGATAAATGTTATTTTTTGTTTTTAGCCATAATCCTTCCACGACAGCCAACCAACTAGCAAGCCCGATAGTGAATGCCGGAAAAATTATATGAAAACTTATAGTAAAAGCGAATTGTATCCTTGATAATAATACTTGATCAAATTCCATATTATATTTGCTTTAATTAGTCGTTTTTGATATGATTATACTCATTTTGACCGGTTTTTATAAATTTTTCTTTTACAGGATCCCAGCTATAATGAACATTTACGATTCTTACTTCCGTTACATTAACATCACCATTAGGCAGTTGGGTTACGTCAAACCCTCTTCGTATCGATTCGGTAATTAACGAACTTGCCTGACAAATATATTTTACATCAAAAAAAGGCGAATCGTTATTTTTTAATGATTTTTCTTGAGTTTCTAAAAGATTAGAAGACAATTCTTTTTCTTTCATTTCTAATGATTTAAGGTTATTTTATCCATTTTTTGTAGCATTATTTACAAAAAGAAGCAAGGTTTGTTTATTATTCTATTTGCAAATTATAAATTATAGGACATATATTGTGACGGAAACTCCAAATCTTTCTAAATCTACAATGAGTTTAGGCTGTTATTTTCTAAAATTCAAGAAGATACAAATTATTCTACTAGCCGTAAGCTGCGTAATATTTGGTATGATACCGGCCGTTGATAGCATATTATTACAAAAGATTATTGACTTAATTGAGTCTTTCGGCGATGAACGTGCAAATAATCTTGTATCTTCTATGATCTTCTGGGCAGTAACTTACGGTCTTTGGTGGGAGGCAATTAATATTACATATCGTGTATATGATTATCTTTATCTTAAAACCATGCCTTATATAAAAGGTAAAATCCTAGACGAGCTTTATGATTACACTCAGTATCATAGTCATAAATTTTTTCAAGATAATTTAGCCGGACATATTAGTAATCGTATTACCGAAACTGCTAGGTCTTTCGAGATGATTATTTCAATATTGGGCGAGAAAATTATTCGTAAGATAGCAATTATTGTTTTTGCTCTTATTGCTTTATATTCGGTGCATTACATAACTGCCACTATCTTCATAATATGGATTTCCGTTTTCTTCGGCATTAGCATGTTCTTTTCAAGTAAAATTAATAAATATTCAATAAATTATGCAAGAAGTCAATCGCTAGTCTCAGGTAGTATTGTTGACGCTATTACTAATATTAGTGCGGTTAGGATGTTCACCTCGCATAAATTTGAACGTCACCATTTAGAAACCAGAATAGAAAATGCCGTTGCCGACGAACAGACTATGCAGTTTTTTATGTTCAAATTACGCTATGTATTAGGTCTGTCTTGCTCAATAATGATTTTTATAATGATTTATTATTTATCATCGCTCCGCTCGCAATTATCTATTACCATCGGGGATTGTGTACTTGTCTTAACGCTTTGTGTAAGTGTTTCCGATGATATTTGGGAGTTAACGCAAGAAATCGGCGATATGTTTGAACAAATCGGTGCATTTAATCAAGGATTATCTTTAATGGCACCGCATATTATCACCGATATTGAAAATGCTACACCTTTAAATGTAGATAAAGGACAAATAGAATTTAAAAATGTTAGTTTTAATTATTATCGCAATAATAACTTATTTCAAAATAAATCGGTACTAATTCCAAGCAGGCAAAAAGTAGGACTGGTAGGGTTTTCCGGCTCAGGTAAAACAACTTTTGTAAGTTTAATTACTAGGTTGCACGATATAGAGGAGGGGATGATTTTGATTGACGGTCAAAACATCCGGAACGTAACGCAAGATTCTCTTCGGAAAGCGATTAGCGTCATCCCGCAAGAGCCGATTTTATTTCACAGAACAATTATAGAAAATATTAAATACGGCAAAAAAGATGCCGATATTGAGGAGGTTATAATTGCTGCAAAAGCTGCTCACATTCATGATTTTATAATGAATTTACCTGAAGGCTATGATACTATGTGCGGGGAGCGCGGTAATAATCTATCCGGAGGACAAAGGCAAAGAATCATAATAGCAAGAGCAATATTAAAGAATGCTCCTATATTAATTCTTGACGAAGCTACCAGTAGTTTAGATAGCGAAACCGAGAATTTAATTCAAGATTCTCTGCGTTATTTAATGAGCAATAAAACCGTGATCGTTATTGCCCATAGATTATCTACTTTATTGCACATGGACAGGATTTTAGTGTTTAATGAAGGTAGTATAGTTGACGATAACTCACATACGGAATTGTTAAAAAACAGTGAACTCTATCAAAGGCTGTGGAATTCACAAGTAAAGGGGTTGATAGTATGAGCTATATTACTGTCATACCGTGGCTTGACCCACTACTGTACGAACGTTGAAAAAAGGCTGTGTCATGCCGTGACTTGATCACGGCATCCAGGAAAATAAAGCCATATTAGACTTATTTTAGAGTCTTTTTATGATATTATAAGCTGGACTGAAGTGGTCGTAGCCACGGAATGACAGAATTTTTACCTCTTTATTTAAACGTTCGTACACTAGAGGGCTTGACCACGGTATCCAGTCTTGTCGTCATCCTGAATTTATTTCAGGATCTATTATAGAGATGCTGAAACAAGTTCAGCATGACTTTTTGTTTTGGGATGCCGTGGTCAAGCAACTAGATGACAGCGAGGTTTAATGAAACTATCTGATTTTGATTTTAATTTGCCGCCGGAATTGATAGCGCAAACGCCTAGCGAAAAGCGCGACAACTCAAATTTATTAGTGGCAGGAAAAAACGGTCCGATAAAAACCAAATTTTATAATATAATTGATTATTTATTACCGGGTGACTTATTAGTTTTCAATAATAGTAAAGTAATAAAAGCTAAATTATCTCTTACAAAAAACGACAAGAAAATTACCGTAAATCTTAACAAGATATTATCAGATAATAGTTGGTCAGCCTTTGCAAAGCCGGCACGCAAATTATATGAAGGAGATGAATTTTTTTTTGATAATCATAAAGTAATTATTTCTAAAAAGCTAACAATGGGCGAAATAGAGGTTAAGTTTGAGCTGGATAAAGAAATATACTCAAATCAGAAGAGTATATTTAAATTTTTGGATAAATACGGCGAAATGCCTTTGCCGCTTTATATTAAGCGTGATAAGCTTCAGGTTAATACTCCTTTATGTCATACCCGCGAAAGCGGGTATCCAGAAAAATTAAAAATAGATTCCCGCTTATGCGGAAATGACGACGTACTAGACAACGACAGATATCAAACAGTTTATAGTAAAGTCAAAGGATCGGTAGCAGCGCCGACTGCCGGTTTGCATTTTACGGATGAAATACTTAAACAAATTAAAGCAAAAGGTGTGCAAACTGCCTTTTTAACCTTACATGTCGGAGCAGGGACTTTTTTGCCCGTTAAGTCTGAAAATATTAATGAGCATAAAATGCATACGGAATATTGTTCAATAAGTTCTGAAACGGCTGAAATAATCAATAAAGCAAAACAAGAAGGGCGGCGTATTATTGCCGTTGGTACTACTAGTTTAAGAACTTTAGAGAGTTCATGTATAAATAATAAAGTAGTAGCAGGTAATTTTGAAACAGACATTTTTATTAAACCCGGCTATAAGTTTCAGATGGTCGATATGCTGCTTACCAATTTCCACTTCCCTAAATCTACTTTGTTCATACTTACTTGTGCTTTTGCCGGTTTTGAAGAGATGCATAATTTATATAAATATGCTATAAAAGAAAAGATGCGGTTTTTTAGCTATGGCGATGCAACGCTTTTATATGCTAAGCGGGAATGACATACGGCACTTTTTTAGAGTCATGCAACAAAGCCTTTGGTCGCTCGCAATGACGATTCCGGTAACCATGCAACAACGCCTAGAGCTACTAATATAAACAATACAATGCAATATTCTTTTTTAACGAATTTAACTAAATTACCTTTTATAAAGGAAATTTGGCTTTTTGGATCGCGTGCAAGAGGAGATAATACTCAGCGTTCCGATATTGATATTGCTATTATTTGTCCTACTGCAAGCGAAGGTGATTGGCACAAAATTTTAAATATAATAGATAATGCAGATACGCTATTTAAAAATAGACTGTATACGATTTGATACATTAAATGACGATGATAAACTTAAACAAAATATCATTCAATTTAAAAAAATTCTTTATAAAAAGGAGATGTTTTAATGGAAAAAATATTTTGGAAAGATTATTTCCACATACTAGGCCAGCAATTACCAGATTACATAATGTTATAGAAAGTTCTAAAGTAGATAAAAATGATTATGTATTAGATGCTTCTATAAAAAGATTTGAATTCGTTATTGAACTATTTTGGAAGGTTTTAAAAAAAATACTTACTTACGAAAAAATTGACAGTACTACTCCAAGAGATGTTTTAAGTAAAGCTTTTCAATTTAGTATTATTGATAATGAAGAAATATGGTTAAAAATGCTTGATGAGCGCAATAATACTTCTCATGTTGATAAATATGAAGATGCAAAACGAGTTTTTGAAAATATTAAATTGTACTTACCGATTTTGGAAAAAACATATAACAAATTAGAGAAAAAATATTTTGGATGACTTTAAACTTGTATCCTTCATTAATATTAGATGTAAAACAAACTGCTTTATTAGAAAAATTAAAAATTCTAGTAGCTAAGCTTAATAAACCTAAGGGCTTATTTAATATCTTCAATAAAAATGATCTAAAAAGCGGTATTTATTTATACGGTCCTGTCGGTACGGGTAAGACTATGTTGATGAATTATTTTTTTGAGTTATTAAATATACCGAAAATAATTATCCACTATCAAAATTTTATGCAGGAAATACATCAGAATATTCATAAATTACAAGAAGAAAAGGAAGCAAAGAATAATATCTTCCCTAAAATAGCCAAAAATTATGCAAAAAAAACTAAGATACTTTGTATTGATGAGTTTGAAATTAAAGATATCACCGATGCGATGATCATAGGTAGTTTGCTTGCGGAATTAATCAAACAAGAGGTATTTATTTTTGTAACGAGTAATACAAGACCCGATAATCTTTATAAAGACGGCTTGCAAAGAGAGTCATTTTTACCTTTTATTGATAAAATATATGCCGAATTTTACATTATGCAATTGGATAATGATCATGATTATAGATTTGACAAAGCTTTAGAAGCAACTACTGAAAGGATAACTTATCCTTTAACTTTAGAGAACAAAAATAAATTAAAGCAAGTTGTTTTAGATATCGGCAACGGTGATTTTTTACCTCACGATATTGAGGTTTTTGGTCGGGTTTTATCATTTAAAAAAGCTCATAAAAATATATTACTTACTAATTTTGATGAATTATTTACCGGAGAAGTTAGTTATATAGATTACGTTAATATCTGCCGAAAGTTCAATATTATCATAGTTGAGAATGTCCAAATAATCCGACCGGATAACACCGATATAGCCGTTAGATTCATCAATTTCATCGATAATGCTTATTTTTATAAAATATTATTATTTATGACTCTCGAAGATCAGCCGGAAAAAATATATCAAGGAGCAGCTAGACGAGAGGAGTTTAAGCGCACCGTATCAAGGTTACGGGAAATGAATAGTGATTTATATTTATAGGAAGCATCCAAATTTCAAAAGTCATTGCGAGTAGGCATTGGCGTTGTTGCATGGATGGTTTTAAAACGTTCTCGATGTCATTCCCGCCCCGAAGGCGGGCGTTGTTGCATGGCTCAAAAATTAATAAAAATCCGTCATGGCGAAGCCACGAAGTGGCTGTGGCCATCCAGGTTATCCCGAATATAATGAGGGATTTAATTAGAATACTAAACAAGTTTAGTATAAAAATATGTTTATACTTACTGGCCACGGCGCCAAGAGGCGCCTCGCCATGACGATTCTGGTAGCCATACAACAACGCCCAGCCTAGCGCGGGAATGACATCGAAAATTCGAGCCACGCGGGCAACGCCGAAGTTGTAAGCGACGCGGCAATCCAAGGAAATTGATTTATTTCAGAATCTTCTTATATCTATCTAATACAACACCCCTCACTTAACTTGACAGTATCTTTGATCATAGTTATGTATAATATTATTAAATTTAAAGAGGGATACATGAAAATAGGTTGTACTGATAATACGCTAAAAAATATAATATTTATTATTAAGATTTTTTTTATTTACGCAGTTATGTGTATTTCATGTGTTTTAATGTTGAATATAATTTTAGGTTATAGCTCTTTTGAAAATGATGTACAGTTTTTACTTTTTAAAAAAGAATATATAGATAACAAAATATGGAAAACTGCTTTTTATATTCATGTATTTTCTGCAATAATTACTCTTTTTGCTGGATTTTCTCAATTTTCAAAAGATTTTCTTAAAAGATTCATAAGATTACATCGTATTTTTGGTAAAATTTATGTTGTGACTATTTTAGTCATTAATTTTCCGGTTGGGATGATTTTGGCGATATATGCTAATGGTGGCTTACTAGGCAAGATAGCATTTGTTTTGCTTGATTTTCTATGGTTTGTTTTTACATACAAAGCATTCATTAATGTGCGTGAAAAAAAATTTATTGCACATAAATTTAATATGATGCGTAGCTATGCGCTAACATTTTCAGCAATTACTCTTAGAGCTTGGCATGCTATTCTTTCTACTACCCTAATTATAAGTCCTTATAAGCTTTATATTATAGAGGCCTGGTTAGGTTTTATGCCTAATTTACTCGTTATAGAATTTATAATTTGGTTACAAAAAAAGAAATATAAACTTACCTTCTGAAAATTGCTGCCATAGGAGTGTAACTTATAATAACCCATATTATAAATATGTTTATTACACATATACATATCCAACAAGTTATTTTGATCCAAGGAGTAATTATATTTTTAGTCAGATATGTTGCAATAAAACAAGATGCTATAAGTGGACATAAAAAATAAATAAAAAATATTGCTAAAAAAAATATTTCCATACTGGCTCAAAAATTTTCAAAATTACTGAAGACTCATAATATAAATAACCTTTTAAAAGTGCAAGATATTTTCAAAAAACTTAATAGCAAGATTTAACAACCTGTTCTAATTTTTTTTCTATCTTAGATTCTACACCTAAAATAGCATGACCTTTATATTTACCTTTTTTTAGTATGATTAAAATATCTAAATCACTATGATAACCGTTGGCTATATCTTGTACCCAATCGCCTCATGCATAAGAGGGCGTTGTTGCATGGCTCAAATTTTCGATGTCATTCTAGCTAAAGGCGGGAATCCAGACTTTTTCTTGTCATGCTGAACAAGTTTTGTGCATCTTTTTTAGTAGATCCTGAAATAAATTCAGGATGACTTTTATACTTTTTTCTGGATTCCCGCTTTTAGCTAGAATGACATACTGCCGCTTTTATCAAGCCATGCAACAATGCTCCTCTTGCATAAGAGCCGAACAGGATAATCATCGCAATTTGCTCTCTTGCAACTTCTAAAATTTGATGGATTGCATAATCCGGTCTATTTTGAACACCGATAGAGCGTTTGGGCAGGGTGGTTTTCATAGTTGATTGCCGAAATCGTCATATATTACTTTTCTCTAAAAGCCTTAAATGCCGTATCAATTAGAGGATCAAGAAGATATCTTAAAAGCGTTCTGGTACCGGTAACGATTTGTACTTCGGCTTGCATGCCCGGATGTAACTCTAATTTCCTAGATTTGGCAATTTTATTGAACTCGTCCATATCAATTTCAATGCGTGCAACATAATAATTATCTTGTTGAGCAGGGTTTTGATTTGGATCCTGCACGATATCGGGCGATATCTTTACGACTTTACCGGTAAATAACGGTGTCGTTCTTGATTTAAAAGCACTGAAACGTATTTTAGCTACTAGCCCTTCATGCACGGCATCAATATTTTTTTGAGATACTTTCGCCTCTATTATTAAAGCATCGTTAGTCGGAGAAATCTCTAAAATAGGTTGCCCCGGGCTAATAAACCCGCCTATAGTGTGATATCTTAATGAGTTAACGACTCCGTCAACGGGTGATCTTATAACTATTCTATTAAGCGAATCGGTAAGGGAAGTAAATTTTTCTCTCAGATGTGCCACCTGTACTTGCGCTTCTCGAAGCTCGGTTAATGTTTTTTCGGTATATTTATTTTGTAAATTTATGATACTAATTTCACTTTCGGTAATAGCATGCCTTGTGCCGGCAATCTCGCTATCCGCCCCGGCAACTTCACTTCTAGAATTAGCTTCTTTTGCTTCCATTTCCAGCAAAGTTGCTTTCTGAGCAAAACCTTTTTCCATTAAAGTTTTGACAGCTTTTAGCCGATCTTGCAATACTTCCGCAGTTTTTTTAGCAGCAATTTTTTTAGCTTCTAGCCCTTCGATTTTTTTCTCTAGCTGTGCAATTCTTTGATGTAGTGCATTTTTTTCTGACCTATAGACTTCTTTTTTGGACCTAAATAAATTTTCTTGCGTATGAATTATTTTTGCCACTTCGGAAATATTTATATCTTCCATTAAAAAGTCTGCAAATTCAATTTGTTCTAAATTATCCCGTTCGGCAATTAAACGGTTTTCGGTAGCTAAAGCGTTTCTATATTGATTTAAGATACTTTCATGTTCGGTTTTGATTTTAGTTTCATCAAGTTCGATTAATTTATCTCCGGCTTTAACTTTGTCACCTTGTGCCACAAAGATACCGGCAATAATTCCGCCTTCATGATGTTGAATTGTCTTTTTGTTGGTAGTCGGCATTACCATACCGACTGAGACGGCTCCGCTATCTAACGGCGCAAAGCTTGCCCACATGCCGCCGATTAAAACTAAGAAAATTATTACGTAAACGCCGAAAATAATCGGTGATCTTGCAGTTTGCACCACATTATTACGATCCTTATCCGTTTTTCTAGTAATAAAATTAACGAATCTATCAAGTTTGATCAGTAAAAATTCTATTATTTTAGAAATTCTGGTAAGTATTTTATTAGATAATATTTTACGTTTAGAACCCTTAGCAAACATTGCATCACTTTTTAAAGACAATAATTGCTTTAATTGTTCCGGCGTAATTTGAGGCTTATTGTTTTTTGATTCTTGCATAATATTTATACTTGTTGAACTTTTGTAAGTCCTCCGGTTCTCACTTGACTCAAGTGTACGCTGCGATCCTCGGCTTACAGTCTCCTTGCTCTTTTCCAAGTTGAATTTCGGTATGCCAACTCTTCATTTCACAGGAGTATATTAATTGTTAATATGAATTGTGCCGCCCTTTAAAGTTTTAAAATGGTTTTGGATTTCTTCCTGATCACCGTAAACAGCTACCGCGCCGTCTTGTAATATTAAAATTTTATCTACCACGGATAATACCGAGGGTCTATGAGAAATTACCACACAGGCAATTCCTTTAGCTTTTGCTTGTTTCAAGGCGTTTGCTAAAGCTACTTCGCCGGCTTCGTCTAAGTTAGCGTTCGGCTCGTCTAAAATAATAAGTTTCGGATTACCGTAAAAGGCTCTCGCTAGCCCTAGACGCTGCCTTTGCCCGCCGGAAAGATTTGAGCCGCCGGCACCGATATCGGAATCATAACCGTCGGAAAATCTTAAAATCATCTCATGAGCGCCGGCTATTTTTGCCGCTTCAATAACTTTTTGTGGATCGGGATTCTCAAGCATTCTGGCTATATTTTGTTTAATACTACCGCTAAAAAGCTCTATCCCTTGCGGTAAATATCCTACATGATTACCGAAATCTTCTCTATTCCACCGGTAAATTTCTGCCTCGTCAAGTCGCACTGAACCGGATAATGCCTTCCATACTCCGACTATAATCTTAGCTAAAGTAGATTTTCCCGCCGCCGAAGGTCCAATAACTGCAAGTATTTCTCCGGGCTGGACGGCAAAGCTTACTCCTTTTAAAATATATTTCGGTACGGGCGGTTGCGGTAAATGGCTTGGAATAGGGGTAGCATAATAAATATTATCCACCGTGAGATGCCCCTCGACGTTAGGGATCGGCATAGCTTCATCTCTTGACGTATATGTCGAAAATAGTTGGTTAATATTTTTATAGGATTTAAGAGCGCCGCTCATACTCTTCCATAATTCAATAGCGTTATCGAAAGGTGCTAATGCTCTGCCGACTATTATCGAACTCATAATCATATTTCCCGGCGTCATGTCTCTACCGCCGCTGGTGACGACAACGTAAGCCCCGACACCAGTTACCGCCATTTGCATAACGTTACGAATAAATCTTGAAAAGTTAGAGATTACGCCGTTACGGTAGCTAGCCACCGATTGCTTGTCTAAGGCTGCTAAATTGAATTTATGCCAATTGCCGGTAACGTTTTTCATCATCCCCATAGCTTCAACTACTTCGGCATTTCTATTGGCGATATCTGCCTGTGTCATACCTTTTATTGAAAATTCGGTAGCTTCACCGAGAGTTTTATTAGTAGCCGCCGCATTAAAAAAAGCAGTCGAGACTATAATAACTGCTCCTAAAACCGTAATAGCTCCAAGATACGGATGAATTAAAAAAATAACTATAATATAGATAATACTCCAAGGAGCATCGAATAAGGTATTAATGCCGGTACTTGTTAAAAAGGTTTTAACCGTTTGGAAGTCCCTAAGCAACTGGCTAGAACCCATATTAGACCTGGTTGCCGCTGCGGAAATAGAAATAGAAAAAACTACCGGTGCTACCGTTCTATCAAGCCATTCTCCTACTTTAATTAGGGTAAAGGATCTTGCAACTTGTAACAGCCCGTAAACAAAGTAAATATAAGCTATTATTATCGATAAAAATAATAAAGTTGATAAATTGCCGCTGCCAAGAACTCTATCTAAAACTTGTAAAGAATAAAGCGGCGTAATTAACATTAAAACATTAATTACGAAAGCAAACCAAAAAACTATCCAAAAAGCCGTTTTACATTGGTCTAGTGCCTGTATTAAAGGGTTTTTGTTAGTTATAACATTATTTTTATGCATGTATTTATCTCAAGTTTAGGTAGCTTTTTTATAAATCTTTTAAAATTAAGTTAGAATTAATAAATTTATAATAACAATTAACTATATTATAATGCGAACTATGTATAAGTTTTTAAGCTAAAACTTATACATGGTTGGGGGTTATTATAGTAAGCATAGCATTATAAAGACAAAGTTAACAAGATAAAGCAAAAAAATTGTTTATTGTAAATAATTCTTAATTAATTCTTCAGCAATTTGTACGCCGTTTAGTGCAGCCCCTTTACGTAAATTATCGCATGTGACCCATAAATTTATAGTGTTTGCTTGCGTATTGTCGTTTCTAATTCTGCTGACATATACTAAATCCTCGCCTACTACTTCAATAGGAGAAATATACGGTGTTTCATTAAGCGTAGAGATTGTAATGATTCCGTCGGCTTCTTTTAATATTTCTTCTGCTTCAAATGCATCCATTTTACTATTAAATTCAATATTAACTGCCATAGAATGAGCAACAAATACCGGTACTCGAACACAAGTAACGCTAGTACTTATATGATTTCCTATAATCTTTTTTAATTCAAGAGCAATTTTAGATTCTTCACTTGTATAGCCGTCTTCATTAAAATGACCTATATAAGGAAATAAGTTAAAGGCTATTTGCTTGGGGAATGTTTTTGCATCAACTCCCCCGAAAGTATATTTGGATTTAGTTTGATTATAAAGCTCGTCCATACCGGCTTTACCTGCACCGGACACTGATTGATAGGTAGAGATAATAATCCTTTTAATTTTTGCTTCGTTATCTAAAGGTTTTAGCACTACTGCCAGCGGTATAGTACAACAATTCGGGTTAGCAACAATATTTTTAACCGAATAATCCTTTAACTTTGATAAATTAGCTTCAGGAACAATTAAAGGCACTTCTGCGTCAAGTCTAAAAAAGGAAGATTTATCGATCACTATACAATTTTGAGCAACAGCTTTAGGAATATATTCTTTTGAAATATCTGAGCCGGCACAGAAAAAAGCAATATCAACATCACCGAAATCTAAATTATTTAAACTAATTGTTTTTACTATATCGTCGCCGAAACTAATTTCGGTGTTCATAGAATTATTTGACGCTACAACGTAAAGTTTATTAATAGGAAAAGAACGCTCAGCTAAGATACTAAGGGTTTCTCTTCCAACATTGCCGGTAGCCCCTATTATGGCAACGTTATATTTTGTGTTCATATTCTTCTAACCGATTAGACCGGAAATTTTTTTTCCGCCTATAATGTGAAAATGAAAGTGAAAAATGCTCTGACCCACATTTTCCCCTTTATTAGTTACTAGCCGGTAACCCGATTCATTCAAGCCGGCTTCTTTTGCAATATCAGAAATTTTAGCAAAAAAATATTTTATTTCTTCAGAAGAAGCCTTAGCAATAAAATCATCGTAATCAATATATTCTTGTTTAGGAATAACGATTAAATGTACCGGTGCTACCGGATTTATATCTTTAAATGCTAACAGTTTTTCGTCTTCATAAATTATTTTTGCCGGAATATCCTTATTGATAATTTTAGCAAAAATATTTTTTTCATCGTACATATTATATTTTTTTACTTAATTGTTACAGAAAATACCGTCATTGCGAGGAGGCATTGTTGCGTGGCTAGAATTTTTGATGTCATTCCCGTGAAAACGGGAATCCAGACTTTTCTTTGTCATGCTGAACAAGTTTGCCGCATCTATTACAAAGATATCCTGAAATAAATTCAGGCTGACTATAATTTTTCTGGATTCCCGCCTACGCGGGAATGACATCGAGACCGTTGTTATCCCACGTAACAATGCATTTTCGTAATGACGTTTCTAAAAATACTCAATTAGCCGAGCGCTCTAGAAATTTTAATTCAGCATCTATTTCAGATCGGGCAAATACCACATCTCTCAATCGATAATTTTTTCGTTGTAAATCATATTCCCTTATATCGGAAGCAAAAAAACCGAATATCAGCATTATAGTTAATTTACTAATAAATGCTAGTCCTTGAATATTAATTGTCGTTATAATTATATTAATTATTATAACTAAAAATAAAGCTAGCCACATTTTATGATAAACTGCCCAAAAAACATTTAAAAGCAAGGCCATCCATGAAAATCCTTCTCTGACAATAATAAAATTATTACTTTTTTGTTCATGGTTAATATATATTGCGTATATATTCATTAACAAGCCTTGAAATTTAGGAAAAAATGATTAACTAAAACAGGTATATACTACCTAATTAACCTTTTAATATCAACATTTAAAATTTTTATTATGTCAAATAATCTAGCTCTGCACGGTACGACGATACTTTGTTTAAAAAGAAATGCAGAAGTAATTATAGCTGCCGACGGACAAGTGTCGCACGGCAACACAATATTAAAAGCCGGAGCCAGAAAACTTAGAACTATCGCCAATAATAAAATCATCGCCGGTTTTGCCGGCTCTACTGCCGACGGGCTTGCTTTGTTTGAAAAGTTAGAAGCGAAATTAGAGAAATATTCTCATAATTTGCTTAGGAGTTCCGTGGAACTTGCCAAAGACTGGCGTAGCGATAAATATTTACGACGTTTGGAGGCAATGATGATAGTTGCCGATAGTGATCATATCTTAATTCTAACCGGTAACGGTGACGTAATTGAACCTGAAAATAATGTAGCGGCAATAGGCTCCGGCGGGTTATTTGCGTTAGCAGCCGCCAGAGGCTTAATGTCTTGCGATAATAATTTAACGGCAGAGGATATTGCATTAAAATCAATGAATATAGCTGCTGATCTCTGTGTTTTTTCTAACCATAATATTATTCTGGAAAAAGTTGTATGACTGCTACTCAAAAAAAAGATTCTATAAATTCTATGGGACTTACCCCTTCTCAAATAGTTAGTGAACTTAATAGATTTATCGTCGGGCAAGACAAGGCTAAAAAAGCGGTGGCTATTGCTCTTAGAAATCGTTGCCGTCGTAAAAATATTAAAGGTATACTCCGTAATGAAATTGTTCCTAAAAATATTTTAATGATTGGACCCACGGGTGTCGGTAAAACTGAAATCGCCAGAAGGCTTGCGGGTCTTAGCGGTTCACCGTTTTTTAAAATAGAAGCGACTAAATTCACGGAAGTAGGATATGTCGGGCGTGATGTTGAATCAATAATACGCGATCTTGTAGAAATAGCGGTTAATACTCAGAAATCTCAAGCTAAAATTGAAGTAAATATCAATGCTAGAGAAAAAGTAATAGAAAGGATATTAGATAGCTTAGTCGGTAAGTCTTCTAGTACCGAGACCAGAGAAAAATTTCGTGATAAAATTTTAAGCGGCGCACTTGATGAGACCGAAATTGAGATAAATATTGCCGATACTGCTTTGCCTTTAGGTAGCGGTAATTTTGAAATTCCCGGCATGCCTGGTAGCTCTATGGGTGTTCTTAATTTAGGGGATATGCTCGGTAGAGCTTTGGGAGGTAATAAAACTAAACTGAAAAAAATGCTTGTTAAGGAGGCAATGAATATCATCCTTTCGGAAGAGTCGGAAAAATTAATAGATCAAGAAAAAATTATAGGGCAAGCTATAAATTTAGTTGAAAATGACGGGATAGTGTTTATTGATGAAATCGATAAAATAGCTTCTAATTCTGCGTCAGGTGCAAAGAGTTCAGAAATAAGCCGCGAAGGAGTTCAAAGAGATTTACTGCCTTTAATCGAAGGAACCAGCGTTAATACTAAATACGGACCGGTTAAAACCAATCATATATTATTTATTGCCTCAGGAGCTTTTCATTTAACAAAACCTGCCGATTTATTGCCGGAACTGCAAGGTAGATTACCGATTAGAGTGGAATTAAATCCGTTAACTAAAAATGATATGGTGAAAATATTACTGGAACCGGAAGCGAGTTTAATCAAACAATATTCGGCTTTACTTGCAACGGAAGGAGTAGCGATAGAATTTACTGAAGAAGCTATTGAAAAAATTGCTAGTTACGCTACGACTGTTAACTTAGAAGTAGAAGATATTGGTGCCAGAAGACTACACACGATCCTTGAAAATTTATTAGAAGATATAAGTTTTAATGCTAGCGAAATGAAAGGGCAAAAAGTCACTCTAGATAAAGAATTTGTGGAAAAACAATTATCAAAAATAATAACTAACCTTGACTTAGCAAAATTTATATTATAGTATAATTTTTCAATTGAGGGTAGAGCGGTATTTTTTGTTCCGTGGATAGGTTAAAGCGTATTCTATATCATTCCCGCCTACGCGTGGCTTTGTTGCATGGCTACCGGAATCGTCATTGCGAGGAGGGACGTAGTCCTGACGTGACAATCTAGTCCTTGTCATCCTGAATTTATTTCAGGATCTTTTACAATAGATACTGAAACAAGTTCAGCATGACAAAGAAAAGCCTAGATTCCCGCTTTCGCGGGAATGATACCGAGAGCGTTTTTAACCGTCCATGCAACAACACCGGCTTGACCACGGCATCCAGTCTTTTTATTAAGGTTTTTCCGGATACCGTGGGAGGGGCCTCGGTATGACACCGTACTTATAATAACCATAATACGGTAAATTATTAGCCATGCAACAAAGCCTTTAGTCGCTTGCAATGACGTTTGGGTATCCACGCTGGCAATGCCTCCTCGCAATGACGGACTTACGTTTTTGCTCCTTAAGTTGACACCCATACGCTTCCGTGGGAATGACATAAAAATCTATACATGCAGGAATGCCGATATATCCAAATAACAATCACACCTAGAATATACCAAAAAATTTCATGATAGTTCACATTGCTAGTTTAACATTTAACGGAATCGAAATTACTGATGTTGATGTGCAAGTACAGATATCGCCGGGTATTCCGTCTTTTACTATAGTAGGGCTTGCCGATAAAACTATTGCGGAATCAAAAGAACGAGTAAAAGCGGCCCTTTCTTCGATCGGGCTTGCGCTGCCTACAAAGAAAATTCTAATAAATTTAGCACCCGCCGATTTAGTTAAAGAAGGAAGTCATTTTGATCTTGCTATTGCTTGTTCTATACTTACGGCAATGAATATTTTGCCTAATATTGAAATACAAGAATATCTTATAATGGGTGAATTATCGTTAGACGGTTCTATTTTACCGGTCAATGGAGCTTTGCCGGCGGCAATTGGAGCTTTAGCACGAGGTAAAGGGCTTATCTGCTCAAGTCAAAACGGTTCGGAAGTTGCTTGGTCCGGTAATAATAATCTTTTAGTAGCCGGTAATTTAATTGAATTAGTAAATCATTTTAAAGGTTCACAAATTTTAACGGCTCCTGAGCCGCAAGCTGACAATAGCTTAATAAATTATCCCGATTTTAGGGATATAAAAGGTCAAAAAACCGTAAAAAGAGCTTTGGAAATTGCAGCGGCAGGAGGACATAATCTTTTAATGTTCGGTCCTCCGGGTACCGGTAAATCAAGGCTAGCTCAGTGTATGCCGGGAATATTGCCTAAAATGTCTTCGGAAGAAATTTTAGAATGTAGTATTGTTGCAAGCATTGCCGGTAAACTTTCAGGGGGTAAACTTACTAGGGTTAGACCGTTTAGAGCGCCGCATCATTCTTGTTCGATAGCTGCGATGGTAGGGGGAGGAGTAGGGAAAAAAGTTAAACCGGGGGAAATTTCGTTAGCTCATAACGGGATATTATTTTTAGACGAATTGCCTGAATTTCCGCAGCATGTTATTGAATCTTTAAGGCAACCGATAGAGAGCGGCGAAATATTAATTTCACGGTCAAATTCTCATATAAAATATCCGGCAGATTTTCAGTTAATAGCTGCCATGAATCCGTGTAAATGCGGTTATTTAAGTGATCCTTATAAAACATGCGTAAAAGCTCCTAAATGCGGGAGTGATTATCAAATGAAAATATCAGGTCCTATTATGGATAGGTTTGATTTAAATATAGAAGTTTCTAATAATATGAATTTTTTAAATTATAATAATCATTCGGAGGAGGAAAACTCCGGCGATATTGCCGTCCGAGTGGAAAAAGTCCGTCTTATACAGCAAAAAAGATATGAAGGATATAATATCAAAACAAATAATCGGTTAGACGGGCAGTTACTAATAGATTATGCAATGCCGATAGATGACGGGAAAGAATTGTTAAATGAGGCGGCAGTAAAATTCCGATTATCTATGCGCGGTTATAACAAAATCCTCCGAGTAGCAAGAACTATTGCCGATCTTGAGAATTCAGATAAAGTGAATAAGTTACATATTGCCGAAGCATTAAACTACAGAAAAATGGATTTTAATAATAATTATGTTTCAGGATAAATAAGTTTTATGTAATACTTACAATTAATGATTGTTTTTTTTATATAAATTATTAATATTTATGCTTAAAAATTAAATTAATATTACTGTAAGTGGATAGGTTAAAGCACGTTCTATGTCATTCCCGTGCAGGCGGGGCGCTGTTGCATGGCTAATAATTTACCGTATTATGGTTATTATAAGTACGGTGTCATACCGTGGCTTGACCCACTACTGTACGAACATTTAAATAAAGAGGTAAAAATTCTGTCATTCCGTGGCTACGACCACGGAATCCAGCTTATAATATCATAAAAAGATTCTAAAATAAGTCTAATATGGCTTTATTTTCCTGGATGCCGTGATCAAGTCACGGCATGACACAGCCTTTTTTCAACGTTCGTACAGTAGTGGGCTTGACCACGGTATCCAGAAAAACCTTAATAAAAAGACTGGATGCCGTGGTCAAGCCACGGCATGACACCGAAACACTTTGCAAAAATTCGAGCCATGCAACAACGCTTGAAAACGGGAATCTAGAAAAAATACTTTTAAGTCATCCTGAATTTATTTCAGGATATTTGGGTAATTAGATGCTGAAACAAGTTCAGCATGACATAAGTAAGGCTTGGATTCCCGTTTTTACGGGAATAACATCGAAAATTCGAGCCATGCAACAACGCCAACGTTATGCGAGAATGACACACTAGTATAATGACGGCAAATTTTTATCAGGAGAATTATGCATGAATATTAATTGGAATTTAGATACGATTATTTTTCTTAGTTTTTTATTAGTTAACTTATCGTTTGGTCTTTATCACGGTAGAAAAGTTAAAACTATAGAAGATTATGCACTTGGCGGAAGAAATTTTAGCACGGGTGCCTTAGTTTCTACTATAATCGCTACGTGGATCGGCGGGGATTATCTCTTTATTACTTTAGCGGAAGTTTATAATACAGGGCTACATTACACCATTGGTTGTCTTGGTATGGTAGTCTGTCTGCTTTTAAATGCATATTTATTTATTCCTAAAATGGGGGAGTTTTTAGGTAGCATTTCAGTTGCGGAATCAATGGGAAAATTATACGGTAAAAATGTTCGTATTATTTCGGCTATTTCCGGTACTATAGCGTCTGCAGGTTTTATAGCCGTTCAATTTAAAGTTTTCGGCGAAGTTCTTAAAAATTTCGTTGGATTATCCGGTAATACGCCGATTTTTTTAGCAGCTAGCATAGTAATAATTTATTCTGCTTTCGGCGGTATTAAGTCCGTTACTTTCACCGATATAATACAATTTTTTACTTTTGGGGTATTAATACCGGTTCTAGGATTTATATTATGGAGTGATTTTAATAGCCAACCTAATTTTACTTTTGCCAATGCATTAACCAGCCCAATATTTGACTACAAACAATTTTGGGGTTTTTCAAATCCAAATTTTTGGTCATTATTATTATTATTTATACTATTTTCTTTGCCGGATATTAACCCTGTGATGTTTCAAAGGGTAGCGATGGGACGAAATATACCGCAGGTAAAAAAAGCTTTTACCGTTTCTGCATTTATATTGATGGTAATTTTACTCGGCATGGCGTGGATTGCCTTTTTACTATATAGTATAGACCCTAACCTTGAGCCGACTTCTTTGGTTCAATATATAATAGGTCAATATTCTCACACGGGATTAAAAAGCTTTATATTAATAGGAATTGTCGCGATGTGTATGTCTACGGCCGATTCAAATATAAATGCTTCCTCAGTACTTTTAACTCACGATTTTTGCGGTCCGTTAAATATTAAATTTAAAAATGAACTAGTTTTATCTAAAATTATTTCTATTACACTCGGCATTATTTCCATATATTTGGCCTTGCTAGAATATGATTTATTGCCGCTTGTTTTTATGACGCAAAGCTTTTATATCCCTATTATCGATGTTCCTCTTATCCTTGCAATACTTGGGTTTCGTACCTCAACTAAATCCGTATTTATAGGAATGGGAGCGGGTCTTATCGCTGTTATAATATGGCGAATATATTTTATGGATATTACAAATGTCGATAGTATTCTGCCCGGTATGGTAGTTAATTTCATATTTTTAATGGGAAGTCATTATTTACTAAAGCAACCCGGAGGATGGAAAAAAAAGAAGCCTGTTATTAGATCGACAAATAAGTTTAATACGGTAATTAATTCTGTTAAGAAATTTAATATTGTAACGTTTTTTAACCAAAATGCGCCTAAAAATGAGTTAATTTATACAGGCTTCGGAGTATTCTGTATAGTTTCGACTATCAGCAGTATGTATTCCGTAACAAATATAATAGGTAATAAAACATTATTGTTTTTCTTTGAAAGTATGTTAATTCTTTCTATTAGCTTTTTGACTTATCCGATTTGGCCGATTAGCCTTAAAAATAATATTATTATAAGACCGGCATGGTATATATCGGTTTTTTACTTATTGATAGTTTGTAGTACTTTCTTTGTTTTATTAAGCAACTTTTCACACTTACAAATTACAATATTTATATTAAATATTGTAGTAGCGGCAATTATAATACGGTGGAATATTGCTTTTATAATGATTATATCGGGAGTATATTTGGCTATTGAAGTATACTCCCGTTATATGGGCGGTAATGTTAAAATGGTTATAGAATATAATCAATTTATTTTATATGCTCTTCTCTTGATAGGTACCGTAATAATTATTTTCCTTAAACCGAAACAACAGAATGAGGAAATAGCTGAAACAATAAGAAATTACCTTAACGATAATAATAAACAACAACAGTTAGAGTTGATAAAACTTGCAAATTATCGTGAAGATTTTATCTCCCGCCTTGATGATCAATGTATAGCGGTATTTAAATCAATTCATCGACAAATTAATAACTTAGAGCAGGAGTTACATAATCAAAATCCCAACAATTTAAAAAATATAAAACATGAATTGGTAACTATTGTAGAAAAACTAAAATCCGGAGCAGAGTATTTAGATACCGTAATTTTTCAAATAAAAAATAAAATTAAAATTTTTCCTGAAAAAATAAAATTTCAACCTTTTCTACAAAATGTAATTAGTGAATATAAAAAACTTCACGGTTATTCTAATCTTGAAATACCGATTGATTTTGAAAGTAAATTAACAGAAATACAGCTTGATCCGAAGCTGATTAAAGAAACACTCTTTGATTGCTTTAATCATGCCGTCATGAATTCTTCTACGCCGAATATTTCGGTAATAATTGAAGATAGTGAATTACAATATGACCTTGAATCATTGAATAATTCTCAACAACTTAAACGTGATGCAATAAAAATTTTAATTATCGCGAAAAACTCTACTTTAACTCAAGAAGATATTAGAAAAATGATACGTCCTGCATATAATACGATAAATGAAATTCGCTCTGAAGGGATACAAAAAATAATTAGCGCTCATTACGGTAAAATTGTTCTTACCTTAAATCGTTTTGCCGAAGCAAATTACATTATTACGATTCCGGCGCGCTTGAATGAAATTAGACCTAAAAAAATGGATTTACCGGACGAAGAATTAAATAAAGCTAATATAACGAATGCATTTATTACCGCTAATAATAAAGAAATATTGAAAGATGTTGCTATAGAATTAATAAAATTAAGAATGCCCCCTATGGTTGTAGCAAAAGTAACTAAATTAAGCTTAGAGGAAATAAATCAGCTATAGTTAAAATCGCTTAAATTGTCATGTCGTGGCGTATAAGTGTCAGTTTAAGAAGTGCGTTTTTAGTAAATTTTTCCGATGTCATTCCGGCACCGGCGCAGCGTTGTTGCATGGCTCAAATTTTTGATGTCATTTCCGTGAAGGTGCTTTGTTGCATGGCTCTAAAAAAGTGCCGTATGTCATTCCCGCGCAGGCGGGAATCCAGAAAAACATAGTCATCCTGAATTTATTTCAGGATCAAATGATATAGATGCTGAAACAAGTTCAGCATGACAAAGAAAAGTCCGGATTCTCGCCTGCGCGGGAATGACACCGAAAATTCGAGCCATGCAACAAGGTCGCCGCTGTAAGCGGCGTGGCATTCTAATTAAATCCCTCATTATATTCGGGATAGCCTGGATTGCCACGTCGGGACTACGTCCCTCCTCGCAATGACGGGGGATTTGGAACCACGCAACAATGCTGCGCGGGAATGACATCAAAGGTGCTTTTAACCATCCACGCAACAATGCCTCTTCGTAATGACGGGTTTTTTGTGTTAATATTGTTAATATATATACAGTTACCATGTTAAAAAAAACGTTGAAAGTTAAGTTTACTTTTATAATTTTATTGCTAATCTTATTTATTACTTTTTTAAATTTTAGTATATTTTATCTTTTTGTGCCGGGATCGTTGCCTGAAAATAAAACATTAATTATTGAGCCTAAACTTTCCGTAAATCAAATTGTTACAAAGCTCTATAATAACAATATAATCAAATATCCGGAACTATTTACAATCATTGCCAAGCTTTATTCTTTAAAAAATCCGCTTAAAAGCGGTGAATATATTTTTACGAGTAATATCTCTCCGCTGCAAACTTTAAAAATTTTAGCAAGCGGCAAATCCATCATACATAAGTTAGTTATTCCCGAAGGGGTGTGGGTCAGTGAAATCGTAAAAAAGATTAATGAAGAAGATCGTTTAATAGGTGAGATAAAAGGTATTATTCCTGAAGGTTTTTTGATGCCTTCAACTTATTTTTATTCTTACGGTGATCAGAAAGAACAAATAATTGATAGGATGAGAAAGCTAATGTCTTTTAATTTAGATGAGACTATGGCCAAGCTTTCACCGGATTCGCCGTTAAAAACTAGGCTTGAAGTGTTGACGCTTGCCTCTATAATTGAAAAAGAAGCCGGTTCAAATTTAGAGAAACCTATGATTGCTGCAGTATTCTTAAATCGTCTTCGGAAAAATATGAAATTACAAGCCGACCCGACTACGATATATGCACTAACCGAAGGAAAAGTTAAGTTAGGTAGGTCTTTAACTCGAAAAGATTTGCTACAAGAATTACCGTATAATACTTATTATATCAAAGGGCTGCCGCCCGGTCCGATTTGTTGTCCTTCCAAGGGATCGCTAGAAGCGGTAGTAAATCCGGCTAAAATTACCTCACTATATTTTGTGGTCGACGGTAAAGGGGGACATAATTTTTCTAATAATATTGCTGATCATAATAGGCATGTAGACAGCTACAGAAAAAGTTTGATTATTAAAACACCGCAAATAGAAATACTGCCGACAGATATAATAAATATAAATGATTAATTTTAATAATAATGAAATAATGGAAAATACCGAATTTGCAAAAATAGCGGAAAAAACAATTAGTTTGATAGCCGATATAATTGAAACGGAAGATAAAAATTGCCTCATAGATGTAGATTTTCAGGGTGATATTTTAAATCTAATTACCGATAAAGGTATTTTTGTAATTAACAAGCATAGTGCGGCTAAGGAAATTTGGTTATCTTCGCCTATTAGCGGTCCTTACCATTTTTTTTATGAATTAGGTATTTGGCAAACAAAAACCGATATTAAATTATATGAAATTTTAGAGCAGGAACTACAAATTAATTTTAATAATATGCGAGTCGATTCAAATCACCATTTTTAAAAATATCATTCTGTAAAACTTAAATACAAATATACCTTAACCCCAAGTGTGCCAAGAATGCAGAATCAGAAGAAGAGGATGCAATGCTGTATTTGACATGGTGGAAGGTCCACCGGAATCGAGCTGGTATGAGCAGATTCCAAACAACCTTAAGCTGCTGTATTCTAAGGAATATGGTAGTGAGCGTTAAGGAAAAGGCCCGCAAGGGTCATGTGAGATTTATGTAGGTAAACGAAAGTGAATTGCTGTAATTAAGTGTCGAAAGAGGGTTAAGTTCTCTGTCAAAACCTTTGGCTTTTGGGGGCTGAAGGGATAAGTTAGCTAACTGTCATACAATAGTTGAGCTATCGGCGAGCGGCACAGGAGGCAGTACGAACATAAATTAGGGTCAGATATGGAACTTGGGAATCAATAGCACTTTCCAGCTATTGAGGCAGATGCAGTTGTAGTAGTGAAGAAGCTTCTGTAATGGGAGTGGAGCGAAGGGCTGCATGTGGAGCGACATAAAAAAAAATTAACAACTAAGCTAATTAAAGAAGGATTAATTAATATTATGTCAAAGAGGTACAACATTGCCTCAAATCCACAAAGAGCCGTATGAGGCGAGAGTCTCACGTACGGTTCTGTGAGCACCTCTGGTCAATACAGGGGTGACTCGATCTATGGATAAGTTTTAGCTTAAAAACTTATCCATAGTTCGCGTTAGTCTAAATTGTTTATACCGAAAATTTTAAAAATAAAAACTAGCTCGTCGGCGGCTTCTTTAAGGTAATCAAAACGACCGGATGCGCCTTTGTGACCTGCGTCCATATTAGTTTTTAACAGTAAAATATTATTATCTATTTTATTAGTGCGGAGTTTTGCCACCCATTTTGCCGCTTCCCAATATCCTACTCGTGAGTCGGATAGACCGCAAGTTACAAATAGAGCAGGATAATTTTGGGGTTTTACATTATCGTAAGGGGAGTAAGATTTGATATAATTAAAATATTCGATATCTTTAGGATTACCCCATTCTTTAAACTCGATCGGCGTTAGCGGCAGGCTTTCATCAAGCATGGTATTAAGTATGTCAACAAACGGCACATGTGCAATAGCCGCCTTATAAAATTCCGGTTGTTCATTGATAACATAGCCCATTAACATACCGCCGGCACTACCTCCCATAATCACTATATTATTTTTACTAGTATATTTTTCTTTGATTAACGCCTCAGTACAAGCTATAAAATCTTCAAAAGTTCTTTTTTTAGTTAAAAATTTAGCCGCTTCATACCAGTCATGACCAAGATCATCACCACCTCTAATATGAGCAAGAGCGTAAACAAACCCGCGATCGGCGATAGAAATAGCGGTATTTCTAAATGCAGCCGGTAGGCTAATCCCGTAAGAGCCGTAACCGTATAAATATAAAGGATTTGAGCCGTCTTTTTTAAATAATGATTTTTTATAAAATAACGTAATCGGAACATGCACCCCTTCGTTATCGGCAAATATTCGCTCTACTTGATATTCATCAGGATTAAAACCACTAGGGATTTCTTGTACTTTTAATATCGATAATTTATCCTTATTAAAATCATAACTATAAGTAGTAGTAGGTCTTGCGAGTGAAGAGTAGTTTACTCTAATATCGTCTTCGTCAAAATTTGTTGAATAGCTACTTGCCGTAAATGAGCTATCGGGAAAGTGAATATTATTTTCTATGCCGCCCTCCAGATTTTTGACCTTAATCAGCGGCAAGCCATGATCGCGATAATTTAATATCAAATAATTATTGGTAATATCAAAGCTTGATAAATATTTATCGTTCTCTTCCTTAATGTAATTATCATGCCAATCACTTTTTTCAAAATTATCTGTTTTTACTCTAGCGATTCGGAAATTTTTAGCATCTAAATTAGTTCTGATATAAAAATAATCACCGTTATGAGCGATATCGTAGAATATGCCATTTTGTGCAGTTTGCACTAGTTGCAGTATAAAATTATGATCTTGCATTGAAATTACATAAACTTCATTTTCATTATAATCGGCTGAGTTAATAAAGACATATTGGCGGCTGGCGGATTTTTCTATATCGACTTGATGAAGTGGATTGGTTACATTAAATATTAATTGATCTTGTGCAGAATCATTGCCTAAATGATGAAACATAACTTTATCATGACGTAAATTTTCATTAATAGAGATATAGAAAAAACCGTTTAGTTCTTCATGCCAAGTTATAGACCCGCTAACGTCTTTTATTTCATCAGGTAAATATTTTTGTGCTTTAAGATCATATATTTTTATGTCGTATTTTTCATTACCGTTGAAATTAACACTATAAGCCGTTAAATTTTGATCAGGTGACATAGCAACTAAGGCAACATCCGTAAAATCTCGATTTTTTGCTAATATATTAACGTCTAATATTATTTCTTCTTCAGCTTCTAAGCTGCCGTGCTTTCTGCAATATATCGGGTAATTTTTATCAGCTTCTGTCTTATAGTAATAATAATAATTTTCTTTTTTAGTATAGGTAGATATATCATCTAATTTGATACGAGCTTTTAGCTCTTCAAAAATCTTTTCTTTTTCTAGCTGTAAATCAGCAAAGAAATTTTCGGTATATTTATTTTCTTCTTTTAAATATTCCAAAATCTTTGAGTCTTGTACATCCGGCCATTTAGAATCACGAAGCCAGTGATATTCGTCATTAATAGTTTGTCCGTGAATTTCAAAGCTATAATTTTGTTTAGTGGCAATAGGCTGTTTCATTTTATTCTCTATTTTTTTGTTATTGCTAAGATGTCATTCCCGCCTGCGCGGGAATGACATCGAAGATGCTTTTTACAATAATATGTAAATTAAAGTAATTAATAACAGCAATACCGTAAATATACTAGTTTGCTGAGTATGCAAAATAGTTATTTTATTTAAAATATTTTGTGTGAAAGGCTTTAAGTAAAAATATTGCTCTTCTTCTTCGGAGTCAACAGGCTCTGTCTTATATCTATTAACAAAATACCGTGCGGTTATCTCGATTAATCGAAATAAATCAAGGTTAATATACTCGGTTGAAAATCTTGGGATTTTTCTAAATATTAAAGTCGAAATTGCCGAAATTATTATAATACCTATTTGTTTAATTATATCGGATCGCTGTGCGCTTAGTATCTCAACCGGATAGTCTTGCCAAGTAATCAATAATATTTGCGGTAATAATAAGCAAATAGTCATCGTAATACTAAACATGATGAAAAGACTAAAATTTGTAAAAAACTTAGTAGAATTAGTAGAGTTTTGTGATAAAAACCCATGCTCTAGAAATATTGAGAATAATATTATACAAGTAGATATTTTTAAAAAGAGGATAGCGTAATAACTAATATTACACTCTATTAAATTCATCAAGGCAATTTTGGTAGTAAAAGTAGCAAATAGCGGTAGACCGGCGGCTATTGCTACACTAAATATTAAACTAATTAATAATATAGGATGTTGTAATAACGAGATATTTTTGAGTTCGGGATAATTTTTTATATCTTGAGAATCGCTAAGTACAGCGATATATAGAGCAAGTAAGCCGTTATATAATATATGGATAAAAAGAAAGGCGGTAATAGCCCGGGTCGCCATAACAGAGTTTGTACCGATAGCTATTATTATAAAACCAAGCTGTGAAATAGTAAGGTAGCATAATAATCTTTTGAGATTTTGCTCAATTAAAGCATATATTATACCGTATAAGATCATCGCTATGCCGAAGAATTTAAGGACTAGAAAACCGCTAAATAATTTTAGCAAAATTATTGCGGCAATTTTGTTAGTGAAACTAATTAAATATATGAACCCCGAACCGGAAGCGGTAGGATAGCAATTAACTATCCAACCGGTAAAAAATACGGCACCGACATTAATAAGGCAGCCGATGAATATCAATATTGCCGGTAAATCGTAGTTGCTAGCTAGTTCTGTTAAAGGGATAATTTTTGTATCGTTAGTTTTAGCAATTATCAGGCTAATACCGATAAGAATCAAGCTGCTACTAAATAGATGGGTAAGAAAATATTGCCTTATGATTTTCATATTATTTAAGCGATCGCCGTAAAAAATAAGCATACAGGCGAATACGGTCATAAATTCCAAAGAGATAATCATAGAAATAAAATCACCTGCAAATAAGCAAGCAAGCGAAGATAGGCAATATAAACTGCCAATTAGAGCTTCAAATTTTCTATTTTGACTAAGCGCGTATAAACCGGTAACTGCTGTAATAATTAAAAATGCTAAAGCAATTAACTTATTTTGCGGACTGAAATCAAAAATAAACTCAAAATTGGCTAGTAGAAATGATAGTCGGTTATTTTGGATAAACATTTTAATCTTTCAAAGGGACTGTTAACACTTCAAGCCCCTGAATTCTTTTAAAATCTTTTACATTTAGAGTCAATATAGGGTAGTTGTTGGCTATTGCTGACGTAGCAATTAGCATGTCATTAGTATCAAGAGTTATTCTTTCTTTATATAAATTATGGATAATTTTTGAATATATTCGTGCTTCTTCTCCTCCAAAAGGTAATATAAGAAGTGAAGCTAATATATGCTCAATAAAAGCTAAACGTTTTATACGTCTATTTTCATTATCCGCTCTATCGACACCTATTAATAATTCTGTTAGTGTAACGGGGCTAATATATCCTTGTTTATACGCCCCCCATACTTCAGGATTCAATTTACCTTTTTCTAAAGCTACAATTATTGATGTATCGATAATTAATCCCATTTGTTATCCTTTTTAAAGTCATATTTTTGTCGTGCTTCATAAATATCTTTTATAAATTGCTCTGCATCATCGGGATCAAGCTTAGGAGCATTTTCAAAGAATTCATGTAAATTTTTTGTAGTTTTACTGGATTTAGGATGAATTGGAGTTATTCTTGCTACTATATTATGTCCTTTTTGAATATCAAAACTTTCTCCTTTATAATAAACCCTGTTCATAATATCTGAAAAAGAGCGTACTACTTCTGTTGCTCTAATAATTTGTGCCATATTGTTTCTCCATAAAAATCATATAATAATATTATCAGATAATCTGATTACACGCAATAGTTATACAATATATACTAGAAATTCTTTAATTAAAATTTGGATAAAATAAAATAATATTATAGCTAACGAACATATAACTAGACTGATTTGCATAGGGTAGGGTAGTTTTTTTGTTATTTCCGGTTGCTCTTCGGACGGGGATTTATAGATAAAACTCAGTATTTTTATAAGATAAAGAGCCGAGAATATACTACTAATTATTATAACCGCCATTACTAGAATTTGATTTTGTTCGGCAGCGGCAAGTATAATTGAAAATTTACTAATAAAGCCGCTAAAAATCGGTATTCCTATTAATGATAGCGAGGCAATAAATATGATAAAAGCTATCATCGGTAGTTCCTTGCTTACTCCGACTAAATCTTGTATTTGATTAGTCTTTTTCAAACTATAAATACTTCCCATACTATAAAATAAGCAAATTTTGGTAAATGAATGAGAAACAAGATGCATTGTTGCAGCACCTAACGCTTTCGGGGTTAGCATAAAGGCACTAAGCAACGCTAATCCTAATTGATTCATGGTTGAGTAGGCAAGAATTTTCTTGATATTATCAGTTTGAAGAGCTTTGAATGAGCTATAAAATATGGTTATTATCGGGAGAAAGATCAGCCAGTTAAAAGGTTCAAATATTGATTGTAAATATGTTAAGCCGAAGATATATATTAAAATTTTGTAAATGCAGAACAGACCGGTTTTGACGACCACCACGGCATGGAGCAAACTACTTACCGGATAATGGGCAACCATAGCCGCCGGTAACCATGAATGCACAGGGTATAAAGCTGCTTTAGCTATGCCGAAAATAAACATTAGCAGCAAAATAATAGATTGATTTTTAGAAAAATAATTATCCATAAAGCCGCCGCTAGTAAAATCTCCGCTGCCGGTTTTAACGTAAATAATTATTATGGCAGGTAAGAATAATAGCATCGCTGAAATCATCAGAATTTTTAAGTATTTATATAGTCCGGTCATAACGTTATTTCCGCCGGAATGACCGATAAGAAAAGCAGTAGATAAAGTTAGAATTTCATAAAAAATAAACATCGTAAAAAGATTAGCTGACAGCGCAATAAAAACACCGGCAAGAATGCTTAAGTTAAAGAAAAATAAAAACCTATCGGAATTTTCAATATTATTAATTGCTAAATATTTGGGTGTGTAAAGTAATGCGCAAATCCATAAAAATCCGAGCAGGCTCAAAAAAATAAGACCGAGAGGCTCAAGATATAAGCCTATAGAATAATTGCCTGAGATGTTAAAGGTAATATTTGTTCTTATGCCTTTTAAAAATAACCAATCAATAATTAAAATATTACCGAAGAAAAAAATACTAACCGCAATTAGTAGGAAATTACGGATAAAGCTATCTTCCTTGGTGACAAAAGGAATAGTTAAATTTAATATACCTACCAGTAATGTCGAGAATATCAAAAGGTTAGGTACGGCAAATAATTCAATCATGGTTGTATTTAATATGGTTTTAATCTCAACGTCATTGCGAGCGAGCGAAAGCCTTGTTGCATGGCTCAAAATCATTACAAAACTCGTCATTGCGAGGAGCGTAGCGACGCGGCAATCTAGAAAAAATAATAGTTTTCATAGTATTTTTTGCTATTTTTTCCTAGATTGCCACGTCGGTGCTATGCACCTCCTCGCAATGACGAGTTTTTTATTAAATTAATGTCATTACTCCGCTCCCAAAATAATATCTTAACTATTTTATAATGATAAAAGAGCGATCCTACCGAGCTTATTAAGATTACGATAAAATCTAGCCATAAATTTTGTCTAATTAGTAAATCAAAAATATTGATTTTAATTATAAATAATGGGCTTATGGGTAATCCGGCACTACAAATTATGCTAATTATTACTAAAATACGCCAAGATATTTTGCCATGAATAATCTTACTATATGTTTCATTATAGGCGGTAATTAAAAATAAAGCCATTTTGTTAAGGCTATCGGCTATTAAAAAAATCGGTAAAATTGTTTCCCCTTCTTTTGTTATTAATAGTAGGAACGCATAACCGATTTGCGTAAGCCCGGAGTAAATTATAATAGTTTTTAAGCCCTTCGCTTTAAAAGCAAAATATGGGGCTATAATAATAGTAAATAAAGCTATCGGTCTTATAAAATTTGTTATAGCTACAGCTATTTCATCGTAATTTAACGTAAGGCGGCTAAATTTAAATATTATGTAAATACCTATTACGGTAGAGATACCTGCCAAGTAGATTAGAATAACCGAAGCAGTAGCCGTATAAGCTCTTACCATCCAGAAATGCATAGGGAAAAAAGCGGTTTTAAGAATGACCCCGATTAAAAAGAAACCGATAGCAGCTATTACTATCCGAGAATTATAATATTCTTGAATACGGGTTGCTACGTCTAGCATATTAAGGCTGCCGGTAAAGCTAAGTAAAAATCCAATGCCTATTAATATAAAGGTTGCGCCGATACTACCCATTATTAAATAATCAAAAGCTCCCACTAAAGATTTGAGGTTATTACCTTGAGCCATTAAAACGTAGCTGCTAAGCGATGAAATTTCAATAAATACATAGAGATTAAAAAAATCGTTAGTACTAACCATCCCTAAATACCCCGTATGAGCAAATAATAATACCGAGTAAAATAGAGATTTTCTTTTATCGTTAATGAATTTTGTAACCGTATCTTCAATAAGATTGCGGCAAAAAACTAAAAAAAATAATAGAACAAGATTAAGGTAGATAATAATAGATTGATTGAAATGATTTAATTGATATTCAATACCGACGAAGGAAGCCCATCCCCCAAAAGTATAGGATATTAGTTGTCCGTCCATAGTAATAAAGCCGTAAATACTAAGTATAAGATTTGCAAGAATACAGTTAACGGCAATTAGCCTAGCGATTAAAATATGTTGATAAGTAAATATTATTAGTAAAGCGCCTGCGAGCGGTAATAATATTTGTAAAGACGGGAATTGTGTTATTAAAATCATTCTTCTTTAAACTAAATATTATCGTTAAAATTAATTTCATCTTCCGATATAGTACCGAATTGTTTGAAGATTTGATATATTAAACTAAGCCCTACCGATAAAGTAGCGAATCCGACGACGATAGCGGTGAGCATTAATACATGAGGCAGTGGACTAGAATAAGCGGTTATTCCTTCTTGCTGAATAGGGACTCCGCCGCCGTTAATTTTGCCGAGAGCTAAGTAAAAAATCAATACGGAACTTTGAAAAACCCCAAGCCCTATAATTTTATGAATATAATTATGACCGGTAAGCATTATAAATAATCCGCATGTTAAAATTATTAATGCGAAAAAATAGATTGAAAGGTGCATAAAGTTACATCATCATTGCAAGCGGGCGTTGTTATAAGTTAAAGCCTGTTCTATGCCATTCTAGCTAAAAGCGGGAATCCAGTCTTGCTTATGTCATGCTGAACTTGTTTCAGCATCTATTAAAAGATATCCTGAAATAAATTCAGGATGACATATAAAATGGATTCCCGCTTTTAGCTAGAATGACATCGAAAATTCGAGCCATGCAACAACGCCTACGGCTCCTTGCAATGAACGATTCTTTTAATAAGCCTTAAAGGAGTCGTTAAATACACATGTGACTTTTTTACCCTTGCGTATCGATAATTTTGGAAAAACCTGTTCGATAATGATCATGTTAGGGTTGTCCTGTGCTAAGCGATAATTTACCATAGACTCTCTTAAGGCTTCGTCAACTGCAAAAATAGCCGGTATTTCGGCGTTTTTATCCCTAAATTGTAGATATGTAAATTCTCCGTCATCAAAAATTTTGATAGGAGCGATTTCTTCGTTACCGCTAACAGAGTAATTAAAGTTATATTTTTCGGGGTGAGCTAAATCAGGACTAGCCGAAGATGCCGTATAAGTTTGCATATGACCGCTACTATCCGTTTCGTCATCGGGATAGATGAATCTTACGTTAAAAACCATTTCCGGGTCTCTCATATCAAGAGTTTCCGCTGCATATAATTCAAAAAAGTAAGTGCGCTTATTAGTAATAAGCGTCATATTAGTGGTAGCGTCTTGCTCCATAGGCTTTATAAAAATTCGATGTCCTGCCGGCACAATCTGCCAAGAAGTAGTATCACCCATAGAAATACTGACGATTTCTTCATCTCTTGCAAGTTCTATACTTGCTTGATAGCCGTAATAGCCGGTAAACTTAAAAACATCGTCAGGATTATAAACCATAATCCTTATGCGTGGATCAGTGCCTAACGGTCTTGATTCTCTAACGGCAAATACATTTAGCGTAAAGAATATTAATATACAAAATATCAATAATTGCTTCATATTATTTCTTATTTTTATCTTTTAATAATTTTAATTTATAGCTGGTAACGGTAAAATTATATGGTGACCCCGGAGCTAAATCTAAACTAATTGAGTCCATTATAAAACCTATTGTTGCCTCCCATACCATATTTTCTAAAATTTCACCGGCAGTATTTTTTGCTAATGATTCAAAAATAACGGTTACTTCATTATCATTAATATTGGTAATTGATGATATAACCACGGAACGTCTAAATAATTTTTGATATCTCATAACCGGTGATAAAGGGTTATCGATATTCATAAAGTTAACAAATTGCGTGTAAACTATTCGAGTTGAAGTATTTTGAATAAAAGTAAACTGTTCTTTTATCATATTATAATTATACGTTTCCCGTCTTGATAAATAATTTTTAATCATAATATTAACAAGGGAAGTATAAGGATCATGTTGCGTAGTTTGGCTTGTATTCGTTATCGTTGTATGCTTTTCCGTTTTTGATTGTATGGCATAGCTTACTTTTTGCTTTATCGGTAATAAGGCGTTAATACTTACACAAATTGTTAGAAGTAATATCAAGAAAACAGTACAAGTTAAAAGTAATAAAGACCTCTGACTTAAGGGAGTTACATATTTAAAATTATACCATTTTTTTGCATCGGCAAAATATTCTCCCGATTTAATATATTCTTGTACGGAGCTAAGTATTGGATCCATAGTTATTTAATAGCTATTCGTTTAATTTGCTAAAGTCTAGCATATTTATTTAAATATAATTATTATTTATTAACATGCTTGGTTATTTAAACTAATAAATAAGTTTATTTTGTTGCTACTATGTCAGGTGCATAATATAAGTTTGAACTAAAAAAACTAATTTGTAAATTTAAATTTATAATAACTGTTGTTTATTATAGACTATAGTAATTAGAAACTTTACAAGCTTTATTAATTTATTTTCACGTAAAAGTAAATTTTTTATAAAAAATGCTTGAGAAGTATTTTATACTAAGTTAATTTAAAGCAGAACAAGAAATTTTATAATATAATTAATAATGTTAAGATTATTAAAACTTTCAATATCATTGGTTATACTTTTGCAGTTGTTATCATGTACGCCTTCGGCTCCTTATGAAATAAAAAGCCCTTGCGTATCGGCTGAATCAAATGACTTATTTAGTGCGCCCATAAATCCGTGTGTTCGTAGACCGGTTAATTCAGTAGTTGATATAGCGTAATAATTAAAGATTATTTTTTTTAAATTAAATATCGGTTTTTCTTTGTAAAATTAAAAAATTAATGCTTATTATTTTAATAAATTACAATGTAATACTTATTTATGTAAATAACCATTCATAATGTGATAATATATAATGTTCAAAATAAGTGATATATTTAGCTTCTTAAAATCAAGTGCTAATAAGCTAGAAAATGGGCAACTGCAAACCGAAGAGAGCTTACAGCAAAATCAAGTAAGCGACAAACCGCTTAACGCATTAAAAGCTACTCAAAATTGGTATGAAGAACGATCAGATAAAATAATCGTTCAGCGTAATTTATTAATGATATTGTTAATAATTCTTACAAGCTTTATGGTTATAGCTACTTTGGTAATTGCTTTTGTAGTAAATTCCAAACAATTTTATCCGTTTGTAATTCAGCTTGATGATAATACGGGAAGGGCGGCAATAGTGAGTCCTGCTTCTTCAACGCTACTTGCTGCCGATGATTCTCTTACAAGATATTTTATAAAAAAATATCTTGTAGCAAGAGAAACTTATAATCCCGTAGATTTTACAACTATCGCTCGTACTACCGTTCGATTATTTTCCACAAGCAGTGTTTACTATAATTATCTAGGGTTTATAAAAAACAAAGATAATGATCCTACCTTAAAATATGCCCAGGATAACACTACTTTTTTAACGATAAAATCATGGTCAAAATTAGCTCAAGATAAATATATAGTAAGGTTCTCTATAAGTGAAACATCAGGAGACCAGCGAATTTTTAACAAAATATCGGTGATAAGTTTTGCTTATGTACCGATGGAATTAACAGACGTAGAGCTTGATATAAATCCGGTGGGTTTTCAAGTAAGCGGATATAGGGTAGACGATGACAATAGCTAAATTTTGTTTTTTAATTATAGTATTATTAAGTAGCTTCACGATAAAGGCTGAGTGTTCTTTAGGACCGGCTAGATCATATAATGATAATTATATCGATGATTTATCTATAACTACCGATAATAGAATAAAAACTTATATATATAATCCCAATGAGGTTTATTTATTAGTTTTACATTTCGGTTTTCAATCTCATATAGAATTTGCCAAGAATGAAGAAATTCAAACTATAACTTTGGGGGATGCTTACGCGTGGAAAATAACGCCGCTAGCTAATAGGTTGTTTATAAAACCCTTGGAAAAAGATATTAGAACAAATATGACTATAATAACTAATAAAAGAACTTATGAGTTTGATATTGCGTCTATGGAACTCGAAGAAGGACGCGAAAAAGACTTAGTATATGTAATTAGATTTTATTATCCTAAGAAAAGGTCTAGTGATTTTTGAGAGTAAAGCGTCATTGCGAGGAGGCATCGGCGTTGTTGCATGGATAAGAAATTGCCGTAAAAAGGGTGTCATTCTAGCTAAAGGCGGGAATCCATTCTTGTCATGCTGAACTTGTTTCAGCATCTATTACACAAAGATCCTGAAATAAATTCAGGATGACTATAATTTTTCTGGATTCCCGCCTACGCGGGAATGACATCGAAAATTCGAGCCATGCAACAAGTCCGGTCAAGCCACGGAATGACAGCTTTTCAAGTTAATCGAGTAGTATACCTTAAAAGCATTTAAAATTAATATAATAACACAAATTTAATTATGGCCGAAGAGCAAAATATTAATAACCCTAATTCTTCAGCGACCGAGTTACCCGAGGTTCAAAAAGAGCTTTCTAAAGTTTCCGTTAGCTTTAACAAAAGTATCGCTATTTTAGTGATAATTTGTGGTATTTTTGCATATATATTTTTCTATCTTTTCTTTAGTAATAAAAAGGATGATTCTCAGGATTCGGTGCCGCCTGTTGTTAATATTGCAAAACCGGCTCAAGATGTTCAGGATAATATTCCCGAAATTCCTAAATTACCGGAACCTCCTAAACTTGAGACGCCGGCTGCTCCGCCTCCGCCGCCTGTAGTAGTAGCGCCGCCGGTTTTGCCTACTCCGGTGGAAGACAAAGATAAAGCGCCGCTACCTCCCTCTCTTTCTTTGCCGTCTGCTCCGTCAAATTTAGTCGATAGTGATGCAGAAAAACAACGTCGTGAAGCAAAAAGAAAATCTTCTATAGTATTAATCGGGGGGACGGAAGTTAAAAAAACTCCGGAACAAGTGACGCAAGAAGCGACTTTTAAAGATCGTGGCGACATGAATTTTGTTCTTGGGAGAGGTAAAATAATTGATGCAGTATTAGAAACGGCTATAAATAGCGACTTTGGCGGTGAAGTAAGAGCGGTGATTAGTAGAGATGTATTTTCGGAAAAAGGTAAAGTTCCTTTAATTCCAAAGGGATCAAAGATTTTTGGAACTTATGGAGCTTCAGCGGAAACTTACGGCAGAATTTCCGTAATATGGAGTAGAATAGACCTTACTAATGGTTACACTATAGAGTTTGACGCTATTGCCGTAGATAATTTAGGAAGAAAAGGAACTCAAGGAAGGGTGGATAATAAATTTAAAGAACGTTTTGCTAACTCTATATTGCAGTCAGCCTTTAATATTGCATTTGCCAATGCTCTTGACAAAGTAGTTGCACCGCCTATTAACTCACAAGCTGCGGCGGCGAATAGTGCTGTTGCGACGCAAATACAAAATATAGCTCAATCAAATGCTGCTAATACCGGTATGACTGAAGATGTAAGGATTGTAATGATTTGTACTAGCGTACTCGGTGCTATTACCGATACAACTTCGGCGGCTTATTCTTCCATGAGTCAAAGCTGTACTACCGCACAAAATCCGGCAACGGCAAATACTGCGGCTCAAAGGCTTGCGGCATTGGTGCAAGCGGTTAACTCGGCTGCTGCAAGTTTATTGACTACGGCTACTACCGCTTCTGCTCCGACACAAGCACAGCAAGCATCTACTCAAGCTTTTACTGATGTAACTAATACGGTTAAAGATATGATAAGCCAGCAGGAGTTTAAGCCGACTACCACTATTGACCAGGGAACCGCGATTAAAATATATGTTAATAAAGATTATAAATTTCCGAAAGCTGTATTATTAAAATCAAGGTTAATGAAATGATACCAAATTCTGAAATTAAATGTACAAAAGCAATTTTTCATGGGCTACCCCTGTCATATAGCAACTTGATCACGGGAATAATACTCAATTCTTGAAATACGAATGGTATACTCAAATGATTTCGAGAATTGAATTTTATTTTGAAGGGCGACTGCACGCAGCGTACTCTTGGTACGTAAGTACAAGAGTCCTTGATAAAATAGACTTCTTGCATAACGTAGCTAATAAGGAGGAATTTGAAGGAAACACGGAACGCAGCACCGCAGCGTACTCTAACGTACGTGAGGATGCGAGTACCGGATTGACGTACAAATTACCCTTAGAAGCAAGTTATGCAAGAAGTCTAATGAAAGAGCAATTCTTGAAAGCAAAAGAGTATATGTATGGCAGATGAATTTGCTGCGTTAGAAACATTTTTATTGCCCTTTAAGGATTTATTTGCCGAGGAAGGTATTAATGAGATCATGGTTAATAAACCGGGGGAAGTTTGGGTTGAAAAGAAAGGAGAAATATATTCTAAGCAAATACCCGACCTTGATTTTGAGCATCTTATGTCGCTGGGGCGTTTAGTTGCGCAATCTACAGAGCAAATTATTTCTGAAGAAAAACCGTTGCTTTCAGCTTCTTTGCCGAATGGTTATCGTATTCAAATAGTATTCCCGCCTGCTTGTGAGATAGGACAAATTATCTACTCGATTAGGAAAGGTAGTACTATGAATCTTTCATTAGATGAATATGCTAAAATGGGGGCTTTCGATGCAACCGTTACTGAAGCAATAATAGACGAAAATGAAGGAATTCTAAATAATTACTTAGCAGAAAAAAAGATAAAAGAATTTGTCAGACATGCGGTGATTTCAAAGAAAAATATTATTATTAGCGGCGGAACTTCTACCGGTAAAACTACTTTTACTAATGCGGCTCTTGGTGAAATACCGATAGAAGAGAGAATAATTACGGTAGAAGATGCAAGAGAAGTGTTATTGCCGAAACATCCTAATAAAGTACATTTACTTTCTTCTAAAGGCGGGCAGGGTCGTGCTAATGTTAATACGCAAAGTTTAATAGAAGCGTGCCTACGGCTCCGACCTGATAGAATTATAGTCGGAGAGCTACGAGGTGCGGAAGCTTTTAGTTTTTTGCGGGCAATTAATACCGGTCACCCCGGTTCTATATCAACTCTGCATGCCGATAGTCCGGCTATGGCGATAGAACAAATGAAGCTAATGGTTATGCAAGCAGATCTTGGTATGCCGCCTGAAGAGGTAAAAAAATATATTCTAACCGTGGTCGATATCGTAGTACAATTAAAGCGTGGTAGCGGCGGAAAAAGATACGTTTCCGAGGTGTATTATAAGAAAAATAAAAGTGCCGAAAGTATGATTTAGGTGTATTGGGTTGTTGTGTCGATAGGTTAAACGTATTCGATGTCATTCCCGCGAAAACGGGGCGTTGTGCATGGATTAGAAATTGCCATAAAAAGGGTGTCATTCTAGCTAAAGGCGGGAATCTAGGCTTTCTTGTCATGCTGAACTTGTTTCAGCATCTAATACGAAAATATCTTGAAATAAATTCAGGATGACTATAATTTTTCTGGATTCCCGCCTGCGCGGGAATGACATCGAATTCTGAATGACATCGAAAGACAAAATAATTTTAGGTATACTCGAATGATTTTAAGAATTGAATTTTATTTTGAAGGGTGAGTGCGCGCAGCGTACACTTGAGTCAAGTGAGCACACGAGTCCCTGATAAAATGAAAGAGCAATTTTTAAAATCATTCGAGTATAAAAATAGGAATATTAATGGAGTGGTATAAGATACTTAAAGTTACCAGAAATATATTCGGTCATGCCATAATTCATCCGATTGTTATTTTTTGTACATTATGGGTAAGCGGAGTTTTTGTTGCAATTTCTACTAATGAACTTGGCGGTCTGGGAGTAAATGTAAATGCTATAAATATTGCTTATAAATGGGCTTATTGGCTTATCAATGTATGGGGACAATTAAAATTTACGGATTATAACTATTTAAAATTAAAATTAATAGTATCTCTTCTTGCTCCTTCGGCAATTGTCATAATTTTTTATATTAAAAATTTTGACAGAATAAAGGCATTACAGTTTTTTAAACAGCAAGAAAAAGTATACGGTGATGCAAGTTGGGCAAACTATAGCGATATTGAAGCTGCGGGTCTTCGTGCCAAAAAAGGTATGTTAATAGGAGTTGATAGTGGAGGTTATTTTGTTGCCGACGGGTTTCAGCATGCCCTGTTATTTGCTCCGACAGGATCGGGAAAAGGTGTCGGATTTGTAATTCCTAATTTGTTATTTTGGAGTGATTCGATAGTCGTACATGACATTAAGCTTGAGAATCACGGTTTAACTAGCGGATGGCGGCAAAAGCAAGGGCAAGCGGTTTTTGTCTGGGAGCCGTCAAATCCCGATGGCGTAACTCATTGTTATAATCCTATAGATTGGGTTAGTACTAAGCCCGGTCAAATGGTTGATGACGTCCAAAAAATTTCTAACCTCATTATGCCGGAAAAAGATTTTTGGAATAACGAAGCACGCAGCTTATTCTTGGGGGTAACGCTATATTTAATTGCCGATCCGAATAAGACTAAATCCTTCGGAGAAGTAGTTAGAACAATGCGCAGTGATGACGTAGTATATAATTTAGCGGTGGTACTTGATACTTTAGGTAAAGTAATACATCCGGTTGCATATATGAATATTGCGGCGTTTTTGCAGAAAGCCGATAAGGAACGTTCCGGTGTTATCTCTACAATGAACTCTTCACTTGAATTATGGGCAAATCCGTTGATTGATGCCGCTACTGCTTCCTCCGATTTTAATATCCAAGAATTAAAAAGAAAAAAAACCACGATATATGTCGGTCTTACTCCTGATAATATCCAGCGTTTGCAGAAATTAATGCAGGTATTTTATCAACAAGCTACGGAATTTTTAAGCCGAAAAATGCCCGATCTTAAGGAAGAGCCGTACGGCGTGATGTTTTTATTAGATGAATTTCCGACGCTCGGCAAAATGGATACGTTTAAAGCCGGTATTGCTTTTTTTAGAGGATACAGAGTTCGGTTATTTTTGATTATTCAGGATACTCAGCAGCTCAAAGGAACATATGAAGATGCCGGCATGAATTCGTTTTTATCAAATGCTACATATCGAATTACTTTTGCGGCTAATAACTACGAAACGGCTAATTTAATATCGCAACTTGTCGGTAATAAAACAGTAGAACAAAGATCATTTAGTAAACCTATATTTTTCGATCTTAATATTTCGACTAGAACGCAAAATGTATCACAGGTTCAAAGAGCTTTACTTTTACCTCAAGAAGTAATACAGTTACCGAAGGATGAGCAGATTGTTTTAATAGAGTCTTTTCCTCCTATAAAATCTCGTAAGATTAAATATTATGAGGATAAGTTTTTTACCAGTAGGTTATTACCTCCTACATTTGTACCTACTCAAGTGCCTTATGATCCTAAAGCAAATAGTGAATCTTCCGAAGAAATATCGGCAGAAACGGAAAATATTTCTGCTGAAACGAATAAATAATATATAAACATGCGTTCAGCTATTATTGATATAGGTTCTAATGCCGTAAGGGCCGTAGTTTATGAATGTGATGAACTAGGAGCTCCTGAGATTTTTAATTATAAATTTAAAAGTTATATTATAAATTTACTCGATCTAGACAATTTAGAAATCAAGCATCAAACTTACCTGTCACTACAATATCTTATTCATATTTTTACTAGGCTTTCCGTTAGTAACATACAATGCGTTGCTACCGCAATACTTAGAGGTCACCCCAAAGCTAAAGAATTTAAGGAAATAATTAAAAAGAAATTTAATATAGATATTGAAATTATCTCCGGCGAGCGAGAAGCTTATTTAACTGCTGCCGGTTTGATTTCAGGCATAAGCGATGCTTTCGGGGTGGTGGCAGATTTAGGCGGAGGAAGTCTTGAGCTTGCGCAAATTGAAAATAAAAAGGTCGGTAAATTAAAGTCTTTGCCTTTAGGTACAAAAGTTATTCCTAGTAGTAACTTTGATACTCATTCGATTACTAAAATGATTAAAGAAGAATTCGGAGAGAAACATTATCCTAATTTATATTTAATCGGCGGAGCTTTAAGGTTGATGGGTCGTTTATATATGGAATCTATCAATTATCCCCTTAAAAATTTACATAATTTTGAAATAAACCGAGCTGAGTTTGAATTTTATCTTGAAAAATTATCTCACATTGACAAACTAAAACTAAGTTATTATGAACAAAAAGCTATTAATTATAATGCTGTTTTAGTAGTAAAGTCGATGATTAAGGTGTTTTCGCCAGAAAAAATAATAATTTCAAATTACGGTTTGAAAGAAGGGGTTAGATTTGATTCGCTTCCCTACCATGAACAGAAAAAAGATATTATTTATGAGAGAGTAAAAAAATTAGTAAAATTTGATAAAGATATTTGTAAAATTGATAAATATGTTGAAGCAATAAAATATCTTTTAATTAATCCTGATGCTACGACGCTTATCACCATAGAACTGGCAATTATGCTGGCGCAGTATAATAAAAATATCGATAAAACTCTAAGAGCAAATTTCGTTTCGGAATTTATTTTATCTTCCGATATTCCTTTTAGTCACCGTCAACGCCTGATGCTCGGCATTGCTCTTGCTTTTACTTATACCGTTAGAACAGATATTTATATTAATAAAATAGCAAAAAAAATGATTAGTAAATGCGATTATTATAATAGTCACATAATCGGTTATTTTATAAAAATTTCTAGGGAAATTGACGGACCGGAATTTTACGAGCCGTCTTTTTTTATTAAATTAAAAGATGATAAATTTCTCCAAATTACTACCTCAAACACCTTACCTAAGCAAGTATTTGAAAAAGTATACGAGCGTTTAAAAAATATAGGTCTTGCTAGAAGAAATATTAATTATGCTTATAAATAGTTAATTGATCTCGCCCCATGCAGCAATAACTTGCATTCACAAATTAATTTTTTCATTAATATTAATAAATAATTAAATTATAATACTTTACTAAATTAGTATGATATTGTAGTTTAATTTAAGGCGAACTATGGATAATTCTTATCCATAGTTGGAGTTAATTTATAAATAATTTAAATTTTTAAGGAATATTATATGATGCTAACAACCAAAGGTCGGTATGCGGTGATGGCTATTTTAGAAATGGCTTTGCGGTCAACCGATAAACCTATTACTTTAGCTGAAATTTCTTCAAAACAAAATATTTCCGTTAATTATTTAGAACAGATTTTTGCCAAGCTTAAAAAAGCTAACTTAGTAAAATCGATTAAGGGTCCTAAGGGCGGATATGTTTTTAATACTACATTGAATGAAATAAAAATTTCCAACATTATGGACGCGGTAGACGAGAATATCGAAATGACAAAATGTTATCAAAAATTAACAAACCAAGACTCAACAAAGGCTTGTATGCCTAATAAAGTAAAATGCAATTCACATCATTTGTGGTTAGGTCTTACTAGCCATATTCGTAATTATTTTGAAAAAATATCTATTGCCGATATTGTTTTAAATAATTATAACAAATCAAAATTTATGTAATAAAAGTATGTTATACTTGGATCATAACGCTACTACTTTTACAGAGCCGCAAGTTAAGGAATTAATGATAAGTTTAATAGAGGGCGCTTTAAATCCTTCTTCTATTCATATACAAGGGCGGTTAGCTAGAAAAATAGTAGAAGAGGCGCGGGAGCAAATAGCAAACTCGGTCGGGATAACGATAAATTCAAAAGAATATGAAATTATTTTTACTTCTTCGGGTACTGAAAGCAATAATTTAGTAATAAAAAATTATTATGACGGAGATATTTTTATTTCGGCTATTGAGCATTTATCGATTTTTAATCATGTAAAATATGCTCCTAACATCAAAGTAATAAAAGTTGACTATAACGGTATTATTGATTTAGAAAACCTAGAAAATCTGCTATCTCAAAGTAAGAATAATAAAAAGCTAGTTTCTATAATGCTTGCCAACAATGAAACGGGTGTTATTCAGGATATAGCGGCGATTGCTGTGATTGTTAAAAAATATGGTGCGGTTTTTCATAGTGATTGCGTGCAAGGATTCGGTAGAATACCAATAAATATCAAAAGCTTAGGCTTAGATTTTTGCACAATTTCAGGGCATAAAATAGGTGCGGGGCAGGGTAGTTCTGCATTAATTGCTAGCTCAAAAAATATACTTACGCCGATAACGATTGGCGGCGGGCAAGAGAAAAATATACGCTCCGGTACGGAAAATGTTTTAGCAATTGCCTGTTTCAGTCTTGCTTCTGAAATAGTAACAGATGAAATAGAAGATAGATACAAGAAAATAAAGATGTTACAGGAGTTATTAGAGAAATATTTAAGTAAATATAAAAATGTGAAAATAGTAGGGCAGAGTGTTTCAAGGTTACCTAATACCTCGTTAATTATAGTACCTAAAACCGATGGTCAAGCAAAATTAATAGCTTTTGATTTGCGGGGTATTTCTGTTAGCTCCGGTTCTGCCTGCTCATCGGGTAAAGTATCTAAATCGCATGTGCTAAGTGCTATGGGTTTGAATGAGACGGAAATAAGCTCTTCTATTAGAGTATCGTTTAGTCATAATGAAACACCGGAAGACGTTAAAATTTTTATTAAAGCGTTTGAAGAAATTTATAAACAGGAATTAATATGAGCGAAGCGGAAAAATCAACGATCTATATGGATTATCAAGCTACTACGCCTATGGACCCTAGGGTAATGGAAGCAATGATTCCTTATTTTACTACTAAATTCGGCAATCCTCATTCACGTAGTCATTCTTTCGGCTGGGAAGCAGAAGAAGCAGTAGAAGAAGCAAGAAAACAAATAGCTATGCTTATAAACGCGGAAGCTAAAGAAATTATTTTTACTTCCGGCGCAACCGAATCTAATAATTTAGCTATTAAGGGCATAGCTAAATTTTATGGCAACAAAAAAAATCATATTATTACCGTTGTTAGTGAACATAAATGCGTATTAGATGCGTGTAGACACTTAGAACAGGAAGGCATTAAAGTTACCTATTTATCGATTCAAACAAACGGTTTAATAGATTTAGAGGTGTTAAAAAATAATATTACCGATCAAACCATGTTAGTGTCGGTAATGGCGGTTAACAACGAAATCGGGGTTATTCAGCCCTTAAAAGAAATAGGGGCAATTTGCCGAGCAAAAGGGGTATTTTTTCATTCGGATATCGCTCAAGGATTCGGTAAAATCCCGATTAATGTTAACGAGTATAATATTGACCTTGCTAGTATTTCAGGTCATAAAATCTACGGTCCGAAAGGTATCGGAGCGTTATATGTGAGAAAAAAACCGCGAGTAAGGTTAACGCCGTTGATAAATGGCGGAGGACAAGAAAGAGGAATGAGGTCAGGAACATTACCGACTCCTTTAATTGTGGGCCTCGGCGTAGCCGCCGAAATAGCCTTAAATGAAATGCACAAAGACCTCGAACACGTAAATTATTTGTTTGATAGATTTTTAAGTAATATAAATAAAAAAATTTCAGATGTGCATTTAAACGGTGATAAAGATAAGAGATATAAAGGTAATTTAAATTTAAGCTTTGCCGGTGTTGAAGGCGAGTCTACTATCCTTGCTATTAAAAATTTAGCGGTTTCTTCAGGTTCTGCGTGTACTTCATCTTCTTTAGAACCGTCCTATGTTCTTCGAGCTATGGGAGTTGATGAAGAGCTTGCGCATACATCCATTAGATTTGGGATAGGTAGATTTACGACTAAAGAAGAAATTGATTATGCAGTAGAATTAATAACCATAAAAATCAATAAGTTACGGGAGTTAAGCCCCCTTTGGGAAATGATGCAGGAAGGAATAGATTTAAAGAAAATAAAATGGGCAGCTCACTAAATTAGGGGTTGTTGCGTAGAATGATAAAAATGTGATCGATGTCATTCCCGCATCCTTTTATGTCATTCTCGCGAAAGCGGGAATCCGGAAAAATACTTTTAAGTCATCCTGAATTTATTTCAGGATCTACTAAAAAGATGCGCAAAACTTGTTCAGCATGACAAAAAAAGCCTGGATTCCCGCTTTCGCGGGAATGACATAAAAAACTCGAACCACGCAACAACGCCCGTAGTCATTCCCGCGTGGATACTAGAACCGTCATTGCGAAGCCACGAAGTGGCTGCGGCAATCCAGGCTATCCCGAATTACATTCGGGATTTAATTAGAATACTAAACAAGTTTAGTATAAAAATATGTTTGACTGGATTGCCGCGTCGGCATAAATGCCTCCTCGCAATGACGATTCCCGTAGCCACGCAACAACGCCTTCCACGCGGGGGAATGACATTGATAGTAAATATTTAAATAATAGGAGAATAACAATGGCATATAGTCCTAAAGTGATTGATCATTACGAGAATCCTCGTAATGTCGGCGCACTTGATAAGGAAGATAAAAATGTCGGTACGGGTCTTGTCGGCGCACCGGCTTGCGGTGACGTAATGAAGTTACAAATAAAAGTTGATGAAAACGGCATTATCGAAGATGCTAAATTTAAAACATTCGGGTGCGGTTCCGCTATTGCTTCAAGTTCTTTGGTAACGGAATGGATTAAAGGTAGATCGGTTAATGATGCTGAAACTATTAAAAATACGGAAATAGCAAAAGAGCTATCACTACCGCCCGTAAAACTTCATTGTTCATTATTGGCCGAGGATGCTATAAAAGCGGCAATAGCCGATTACAAGCTTAAGAAAAATGTTTGAACATCATGAAAAATGTTATTTCAATAACTGAAGCGGCAGCAAAACAGGTTAAGTTATTATTTGAAAAACGCGGTAAGCCGTCTTTCGGCATTAGAGTCGGAGTAAAATCAGGTGGGTGTGCAGGAACTTCTTATTACGTAGAATATGCTGACGATAAAAACCAATTTGATGAAGTAGTGGAAGAAAAAGGCGTAAAAATATTGATTGATCCTAAAGCATTAATGTATCTTATAAATACTGAAATGGATTATGTCGAAAGTCAATTTAAATCGGGGTTTGTTTTTACTAATCCAAATCAAAAAGCCGCATGCGGTTGTGGAAAATCGTTTAGTGTGTAATACTACTCATCTTTCAAGAATTGGGACTGGCTCACCCCGTGGCTTGACTACGGGGTCCGGGAAAGACTAGGCAGGCAAGGCTATAAGGCTGGATACCGTGGTCAAGCCCACTAGTGTACGAACGTTGAAAAAAGGCTGTGTCATGCCGTGACTTGATCACGGCATCCAGGAAAATAAAGCCATATTAGACTTATTTTAGAATCTTTTTATGATATTATAAGCTGGATTCCGTGGTCGTAGCCACGGAATGACAGAATTTTTACCTCTTTATTTAAACGTTCGTACAGTTAGTGGGGCAAGCCACGGTATGACAGCAAAAATTTCAAAGAGGTTTTTATGCATTTACTTGAATCTATTACAGGAAAAAACTATATCAACGGCGAGTGGCTAACTTCTGCAAAGCAAATGCCGGTTATTAATCCTTCAACCTTGAAAGAGATCGGCTCAGTGCCGAATTTAGCTTTACCTAAAATTAATAACGCTATCGATAATACTGTAGAGACTTTTAATATATGGTCGGAAAGCTCTTTTGAGCAAAGAATATCGATACTACGAAAATGGCATAGTTTAATACTCGAAAATATCGAAGAACTAAGCTATATATTAACTCTAGAGCAAGGCAAGATACTTAAGGAAGCAAAAAATGAAATTCTATACGGTGCATCATTTATTGAATGGTATGCGAATATTATCCATAATATCCACGGAACTATAAAACCGGGTAATAATAAAGATCATAAAATTATCACGGAGTATGAGCCGGTAGGACCGGTTGCGTGCATAACGCCGTGGAATTTCCCAAATGCCATGATCACACGCAAGGTTATTCCGGCAATAGCTGCCGGCTGTAGCGTTATACTAAAACCATCAAGCCTTACGCCGTTTTCTGCTTTGGCACTTGCAAAACTTGGCAGCGATGCCGGTTTACCGGTAGGAGTATTTAATGTAATTACCGGCGATTCCAATATTATCGGTAAAGCATTTTGTGAAGATTTTAGAATTCGCAAATTATCCTTTACCGGTTCAACAAATGTCGGTAAAATACTGTACCAAAACTCGGCTAATACGGTTAAACGCTTATCTTTAGAACTTGGCGGCAATGCGCCTTTTATTATATTTGCCGATATGGATTTAGAAAAAGTAGCCGATGATTTAGTAATTGCTAAAACTAGAAATAGTGGTCAATCTTGTACTGCTCCTAATAGAATATTTATTGAAGAAACAATATATGAGCGGTTCATAGAAATTTTTACCGCTAAATTTGCAAAGCTTAAGGTCGGTGACGGGTTAAATGAGCAATCAGATATAGGACCTCTAATTAATCAGGCGGCTATCGATAAAATTCAGAGTTTACTAAAAGATGCGCAAGCTAAAGGAGCTAAGTTACTTTGCGGCGGGAAAGCATCGGATAATTTTTTAGAACCGACGATTATTGCCGATTGCTCTGATAATATGGATATTTTTAACACTGAAATATTTGGATCGGTGGTTGCTTGTTATAAATTTACTACTGAAGATGAAGTTATAAAAAGAGCAAATAACACGCAGTACGGTTTGCAAGCGTATATTTATTTACAAAATTCAGCTAAAGCTCAAAGAATTGCTGCTAAGTTAGATTTCGGTATGATATCAATTAATGCCCCAAGGCCGGGAAGTGCTAAAGCCCCTTTTGCCGGACGCAAAGCCTCCGGTTTTGGAGTAGAAGGTTCATTTGAAGGAATATTTGAGTATTTAAACACCAAATATGTAAATTTGCAAGTTATGTTATAAAGATATGCTTCATACCGTGGTGAGGTTGTTGTATGGATAGAAATTAACGCAAAAAACCCGTCACTGCGATGAGGTGTTTTGTGTGGCTCAAATTTTCGATGTCATTCTAGCTAAAAGCGGGAATCTAGCCTTACTTATGTCATGCTGAACTTGTTTCAGCATCTTTTTAGTAGATCCTGAAATAAATTCAGGATGACTTAAAAGTGTTTTTTCTAGATTCCCGCCGTTGCTGGAATGACATCAAAAATTTGAGCCATGCAACAACGCCGGTCAAACCACGGGATAACAAATTTTTACGTTAAATATAAAAACAATTTTGCAAAAAATATATATGAATTCCAACTTTCTTCCTAAAATTTCGATAATATTACCTTCATATAATAGAGCGAACTATTTATCTCAAACTATTGAAAGTTGCCTTACGCAAACATTCACCGATTTTGAACTTATCATAATTGATGACTTGTCTACTGATAACAGTCTTAAGGTAGCGCAAAAATATGCAAGCCAAGATAACCGCATCGGAATAATAGAAAATAAAACTAATAAAAAACTACCGGCTACGTTGAATATAGGCTTTAAAGAGGCTAAAAGTCAATATCTTACATGGATTTCCGACGATAATCTATATCATAAAGATGCCTTAGAAAAAATGAATAAATGTTTAGATAGTAGAGAGGATATAGGTCTTGTATATACAGACTATATTTTAATTAACGAAAAGAATGAAATAGGAAGCAGAATATACCAAGAGCCACCGGAATTTTTACCTATTAGAGATTGCGTCGGTGCCTGTTTTTTATATCGGGCTAGTTTAGCTCGGCAAGTAGGGGAATATAATGAAAAGATGTTTTTAGTAGAGGATTATGAATATTGGCTCCGCCTAGGACTAATTACCAAATTTTTTCATCTTAAAGAATCTTTATATTTTTACCGTGTACATCCTAAAAGCCTTACGGGGGAGCGTAAAGAAGAGATTAGAATCGCGAAAAAAACTTTAAAAAAAATATATCAAGATAAATATGTTATCTTAGAACAAAATAAACCGATCAATGATTTATATATGTGGTTTATTGAGGATAAGGATTTTAAAGCCTATATTAAACTCATAAAAATAATTATTTGTCACCCGATAACTACCATTTCTTATATCGTCAAAAATATTCGCAGATTAAGGTGAATTTTGATTGATAAAATTAGAAAGGATAATATTATCAAGGCTTATTGATGTAAGCATCAGTTAGGAGTAACGCTTGTCATACCGAGGTCCCTCCCACGGTATCCAGTCTTTTTTTAAAGTTTTTTCTGGACCCCGTGATCAAGTCACGGGGTGACATCTCAAATTCTTCATTTACGAACAAAATAAATAATTATACTTATCTAATGTTCAACAAACAAAATTTTCTAGATTCTTTAAATGATCAGCAACGCAAAGCGGCTCTCCATACCGAAGGACCGCTATTGTTGCTTGCCGGAGCGGGAACGGGTAAAACGAAAGTATTAACTTCTCGGATAGCTAATATTGTTTATAAGAATTTAGCGGAACCGCAAAATATTTTAGCCGTTACTTTTACTAACAAAGCTGCCAAAGAAATGGTCGAGCGGGTTAATAGCTTGATTAGCTGCTATGGGCTTAATATCGGTACTTTTCACTCAATGGCGGCGAAGATACTTCGAGAGCAAGCCGAGCATTTAGATTTATCTTTAACTAGCAGATTTACGATTATTAACCACGATGATCAAATGAAATTAGTTAAGGATATTGTTAAGCAAAAGGATATTGATATAAAAAAATACCCTCCTAAGCTTTTACATATTATAATTTCACGCTGGAAAGATCAGGGATTGCTCCCTTCTAAACTATCAAAGTCGGATATTACCCTACCTATTCAACGCGTAGCAAAACTTGTTTACGAAGAATATCAACAAAATTTACTTATTTCTAATGTGGTAGATTTTGGGGATTTACTGCTTTACAATAACGAATTATTTATTAAAAACCCTGATATATTAAGATATTACCAAGATAAATATAAGTATATTTTAATTGATGAGTATCAGGATACTAATATAGTGCAATATTTATGGGCGCGAATGCTGGCTAGTTTTTCTAAAAATATTTGTTGTGTCGGCGATGATGATCAATCTATTTACGGCTGGCGCGGTGCCGAAGTCGGTAATATATTACGTTTTGAAAAAGATTTTTCAAATGCGACAATCATCAAATTAGAACAAAATTACCGTTCAACCCTGCCGATACTTGCCGCTGCTTCTAACGTCATTAACAATAATAAAAATCGTCACAGTAAAACGCTATGGACTGACAAAGATAGCGGAGAGAAAATTAAAATTGTTTCATGTTGGAGCGATAAAGAAGAAGCAAGATTTATTGCCTCCGAAATAGATAGGTTAGTGCGGGAAGGAAAATATAACGCTAGCGGTATTGCGATATTAGTCAGGGCAGGCTTCCAAACTAGGAGTTTTGAAGAAGCTTTTATCAATAGTGCCGTGCCCTATAAAATTATCGGCGGGCTACGATTCTACGAACGCATGGAAATACGGGACTTACTAAGCTATATAAGGATTGCTTTAAATCATAATGATAATTTAGCCCTAGAGCGTATTATCAATGTGCCGCGGCGCTCAATCGGTGCTACGACGGTTGCTCGTATTAAAAGCTATGCCGCAGACGGTAATATTTCTATTTTTGCAGCCATCAAAGAAATGTTACCAAAGGGTGAATTTAAAGCTAAATTATATGATAGCTTAAACGACTTAATTAACAAAATAGAGAGCTGGCAGGCAAGGTATAACTTAGAAAGCCCGTTAGACGTTACGAAAGCCATACTAGATGAATCCGGCTATCTTGAAATGCTGCAGGAGGAAAAAACCGACGAAGCTTTGGGGCGTATTGAAAATATCAATGAAATGCTAAGAGCCATAGCGGATTTTAACGATATTCATGATTTCGTTGAGCATTCGAGTTTAGTAATGGAAAATGAAGTACTGGAAACAAATTTCGGCGGTTCTGTGACTATAATGACACTCCATTCTGCTAAAGGCCTAGAATTTGACGTAGTATTTTTACCGGGCTGGGAGGAGGGGGTGTTTCCTCATCAAAGAACCCTTAACGAAGACGGAGAAAAGGGCATTGAAGAAGAGCGCCGCATCGCTTATGTCGGTATCACTAGAGCAAAGAAAGAGTTGTATATTACTTTTGCCGAAAGTCGTAAAATATTTTTTGAAATAGTCCGTTCCTCCCCGTCTAGATTCCTTGCCGAAATCCCCGAAGAAATAACTATCAGAACTTCCTCAACAAAAAAATACTACCCCTACCACAATAAATTTTCTTTTTAAAACTTTACTTTAATTTGATTTCTTTAACTAATTATTGTTTAATTTTAGTTAGTAAATAAATAATTGAGGAAAAATATGGCTGCAGAGGGTCAGAATTCTTCGCCATATGCATTGGATGATGTAGGTGATATTACAAATGTAGGAAGTAGAACAGATGGTTATGAAAGTTTGATCCCTCCAGGTAGTAATTTAGTTGATAAAACTCTTATAATGAGTGATGCTATCGGAGCAGGGCTAAAGTTAGGGAGAGGACTTCTTAATAAAGCTTTACCGGATAAAAAAATAGAAGAACTAGTTAATGCCGTAAAGGGACATGCTGAAGCATGTGCGGAATTAGTTGATTCTCCTGAAGGAAAAAATAAATTTAAATTTAGTGTTGCAACAACGGAAGCAGCGCTTAAAGGATTTGATTTACCGTTAGCTAGAGATGGAGATTTTAACGAGTTACCCTATAAGGAAGTACCGATACAGGAAGCTTTGGATATTCCTGTAAATGCAGTTAAAAAGGCTCTAGTTGAAGTAAGCGGTCAGAATATATCGAAAGATAGATATGCCAAAGCGGTAATAGATAAAACTATGGAAATTCTTAAAAAGACTACTCCTGAGTTTTCAGCCGATAAGCTGCAGAAATATGAAAAATTTATTACGCAAGGGGATAAAAGCCAAAAATTCGATCCAGATAAGCAGGAATTTAATTCAAGAAAAAATGAATTGCCTTCAGCTGATTTTGTAGAAGCCGCTAGTAAAACTGCAGATAAATTTATTAAAAAATTCAATGAAAATAAAAAAACGGCTGAAGTTGTAAAAAACTTTGCACCTTTATTAAAAAGTGAAAATAAGGCGATTGCCACCAGTGTTAAAAATGCTTTAGAGAAATTAAGCCCAGAATATCTAGCACAGAATAATAAAGAAATATCGGAGAAGTTACAAAAAGCTGCAAATGCAAAACCGCCTCTTGTGAAAAGAATAGCAGCAAGATTCGGTTTTAAAGCTTCTTCTAGGGATTATGCTGCAGAAAATGTAGATAAGCTTGTATCCATCTTTGAGCAACAAAGTAAAAGCTATACAAATCCTAATAGATTTTCTGTTTCACCTAAACAACAAATGGAAAAAACGCCTTCGTTAGCGGCGCAGAAGCTCGTTGCGTATATGAAAGAAGGAGCAACGGGTAAGGCAAATAGTGCTCCTCCTGTTACTCCTAAAGCTAACCATGCCCAAGGGAAAAAAGAAGATCATAGTCGTTAATAAGGACGGATAATAAATTTTAATTTAATTAACAACTAATTAATAGAGGAAGAATATGGCATTGACTGAGCAACAACAAAATAGAGTAAATACTGCAATTGAAGAGATGCGCGGGGAAATTGTACTTCTAAATAATTATATTGGACGAACTTTATACGAAAAAGTTCAGGAAATAGGTTCTATAGATATAGCAAAAAACGAGAATTTACGTGGTACTGTTAAAACAATTTTAGGGCAAGTACAAGATGAATCATTATCAGCAGAACAAAGAATTGAGGAAGAAAAAAGGATAGCAAACGCAGGATATAATTTATTTTCTACCGTAAGTACTATTGGAGAAAAAATAAAAAAATTAGCTGAGCAGGGGTTAGGAGAAGAAAATTTTAATGGAATTACAAATGAATTAGAACAATATCAAAAAAAGATTACGACTTCCTTATCGTCTGATGAAGGCATAACTTCTATCGTTAATGACTATATTAAACTTAAAGGAGTAGTAGAAAATATAGGGTTGTTTGAGAAGGGAGGTAAGTTAGTTGCTGATAAAAGAGATATAATTACACTTATTGCAAAAGATATTAGCATTAGTTCAGAAATTATAAGTGTAGGTTTAAAAGATATCAAGCTTTTGGAGCCATTACAACATATTGCTACTCTTCGTACTACGGAGTGCTTTGCAATAGATGGAGAACAGAATCCCTTATATTGTGTTTTAGATAGAGAAAAACTAAACTTAAAAGAAAATATAGAGAAATTTACTCAACTATTTAACCACGATATTAAAGCTTTTTCCATAATACAAGGGACTTTGAAGGAAATAGGACCCATAGATATAGAACAAAATAAAAAATCTACTCAAGCTTTGTTACCAACAATAAGTAAATTAAAGCCTGAAGAAATACAAGAAAAAGGTACTGAAATAGTTAAAAATTTTGCTCCATTACTTGAAAGTAAGAATGAGAAGCTTGCTAAAGCTACGGATATATTCTTAAAAAGCATAGATCCTGCTTATTTAGCCGAGAACAGTAAAAATATTGCAGAGAATTTACAGCAAGCTACAAAAACAAATTTGTGGGAAAAAATTAAAACTATTATTTTTCGTCAAGATGTTGTCGGTAAAAAATTAGAGAAAGTTACCGGTGAGCATGTTTTAAAAAATAACGAATATGTTGAGAAAGAAATTAATAATAAAATCTTTTCAAATGCTATACCGGAAAATAGAGCAGAAATACCGACAGAAGCAATACGAGTAAAACAACAAATGCAGGAGCAACTACCGCCGCCCCCACCGCCTCCTGAAGAAGATATTCCGCCACCGCCGCCTCCTAAACTTCCTAATCCTAATAAAGAAAAAAAATTACCACCTCCACCACCACCTGAAGTAACAACAGGAATAGTACAGCCACAGATCCCACAAGTAAAACCGGTTTCTCTTCCTAAGACTCCTACTTCTACGTGGCAACAAGAAGTAATCAACCAAGAAAAAAACCAAAGAGGAGGAGGAAGAGGAGCGTAATAATATAACACGAACTATTGAGAAGAATTATAGGGCGTTGTTGCATGGCTAGAATTTTCGATGTCATTCCCGTCTGCGCGGGAATGACATACGGCACTTTTTTAGAGCCATGCAACAACGCCGCGACTGCAAGGAGTGCGGCAATCTAGAAAATAATAAATTTCATAGCATTTTTTGCTATTTTTTCCTGGATTGCCGCGTCGGGACTACGTCCCTCCTCGCAATGACGATTCCGGTAGCCATAGCAACAACGCCCCGTTTTCATGGACATGACATAGCGCATGTATATGTTATATTCCCATCAATGCATGAAAATATCTATATCACTCCAACCTAGCAAATCTAAATTACTTCTGGTTGGAAGGAATTTAAAAATATTTTCAGCTATTTCAAGCCTCTCTTCAGCGATTAGCATTTTTTGTAAAATATCTCTTAATTGATGTAAATAAAGCACATCTTTAGCGGCATATTCTTTTTGCTCATTAGATAATTGCTCGGCTCCCCAATAGGAAGATTGTTGTTGTTTGGATAGCTGTATAGAAAGTAACTCACGGCATAATTCTTTAAGCCCATGACTTTCGGTATAAGTCCGCACTAATTTTGAAGCTATTTTAGTACAAAAAATATTCTCTAAATCGATTTGTAAATATTTTTTTATTGATGCCAAATCAAATCTAGCAAAATGAAATATTTTACCTCTCTCTTTATCTAATAGTAATTTTTTTAAATTAGGAGCATCATAATTTTTATTTAGGAAGTTTATCAGATAAGCATCGCCGTTGCCGTTACTTAGCTGCAATAGGCATAATTTATCTCTATGAAGATTTAAACCCATTGTTTCGGTATCGATAGCAATATCTCCTTCAAGATTAAAATCATCCGGAAGGTCGTGTTGATAAATCGTAATAGCCATATTATAGTTACCTTTAATTAATGTTATGTTTAAGGAATAGTGTACGAAGATGTCATTCTAGTTCAGCCCGTGGTCAAGCTACGGTATGACATTGGGACCATTTTTCAATCCATGCAACAATGCTGAACTAGAATGACATCTAAAATTGGAATCACATCATAGATATTATCAAATCACTTAACCGTGTATACTTGTTCGCGCGGAGAAGCTACCCCTAAAACTTTTCGTGCTTGCTCATCTAACATATCTTTATCCAACGATTCCGGTCTTAATAATTTTACGTTATGTTCAAGCTCGACTCTTTCCGCTCTTAAAGTTCGGAGTTCGGCATATGCTTTTTCAAGCTGCTGATTCACTCTTAAATAAGCAATAATACCTTTATTGCCGTAAATTGAGTGAAAAACAAAATACCCAAGCAATAAGGCTAAAGAAATATTAAATATTAATTTTTTAGAGTTATTATTTAATATAAAATTAAAAATAGTCATAAAGATACAAAAATAATAATATAGGAGCTGTTAAAATAATACTATCAAATCGGTCTAACACGCCGCCGTGACCGGGGATTACGGTACCGCTATCTTTAATATTAAATTTTCGTTTAAAATATGAAACAAATAAATCACTTAATTGCGCGATTAATGCCAGACTACAACTTATTATAAATAAATAAAAAGCCCGCGAAAAATAACTATGGAAAAAATAATAATTTACAAAAACAGTAATAAATCCTGCCAAGATTATGCCGCTAATCAAGCCGCTCCAGGTTTTCTTTGGGCTAATTTTAAATGCTAGCCTCGGTCCCCCGATAATTTTACCGCCGATCATTGCAAAAGTATCGACCGACCAAATAATAACAAAGTAAAGCAATATTAACCATTGGTTATTATGCCCTGCCTGTAACAGCATTAGCGAGATAATAGGCAGCGGAATAACAACCAGACCCGTTAACAAGTGTAAAAGTGAGGAACTTGTCATATCATACCACTCGCATAGCATACCTATTGCTACTAAGATCATTAAAACATAAAATAACGGTTTTAGCCACAATATAGCAACAATAAATACCGGTCCTAAAACCATAGCTGATAAAATTCGTAATAACATAGTAATATTGTCTAATATTTTAAGAATTAAAAATGTCACCCCGTGGCTTGACCGGTGTTGTTATATGGCTCGATAAAAGCAGCCGTATGTCATTCTAGCTAAAGGCGGGAATCCAGAAAATACTTAAAATAAGCAAAATTATATAATAAATTACTATTTAATTTGCTCCTATTAACTTTCTAGATTCCCGCCTTTAGCTAGAATGACATACGGCACTTTTTTAGAGTCATGCACTAAATAGAGCAGTATTCTATCTCTTGCCAAAAGTCCTCTTCCTTTTTGAATAATCATTTAATGCGTCTATTATATCATCTTTATTAAAATCAGGCCAATATTTAGGAGAAAAATATAATTCGGCATAAGCCGCTTGCCAGAGAAGAAAATTACTAATACGAAAAACTCCACCCGGGCGTAATAATAAATCTACGTCCGGCATTGCCGGATCGTAAAGAGCATTTTTAAAATCATTTTCGGTAATTTCTTTTTTACCGCTAATAATAATTTTTTGACAAGCATCGATTATTTCGTCACGGCTACCATAGCTAAAAGCTATACATACCGTGATTTTATTATTAGATTTCGTTAATTCTATTGCATCTTTTATTTGTTTTTGTAAGTCCGCGCTTAAACGCTCAAGTCGACCTATTACTTTTATTCTAACACCTTCTTTATGAAGAGTATTTACTTCCTTTGTTAAATACACACCTAATAACTTTATTAAAAAAGAAATTTCCGACTCTGATCGCTGCCAATTTTCCGAGGAAAAAGTATATAATGTTACGTAAGGTATTTTGAGTTTAATAAGCTCCGGTAGTAGCTCGCGGATTTTATTTGCTCCGACGCGATGACCTTCCGCTTTCGGTAAATTATGTTTTTCCGCCCAGCGTGCGTTGCCGTCCATGATAATTGCTAGGTGTTTAATGTCGATAACCATTATTTTATATTTTTAAGTTTTGATGTCATTCCCGCGAAGGCGGCAATCCAGGCTTTTTTGTCATGCTGAACAAGTTTGCCGCATCTTTTTTTAGTAGATCCTGAAATAAATTCAGGATGACTATAATCGTTCCGGATTCCCGTTTTCACGGGAATGACATAGAACACGCTTTAACCTACCCACCAACAATGCCTCCTCGCAATGACGTTGCGACCATCCACGCAACAATTAGAGTGCTTTACACAAAGGCAACTCTATTCTTACCGCTAATCCACCAAGCGTTTTACTATCCTCTAACGAAATAACGCCTTTATGATCTAATATTATTTCACGGGTTATAGCAAGCCCAAGCCCTACGCTGCCTGAATCATCAAGATGCCTTGCCTTATCGGAGCGATAAAAAGGCTTAAAAACAAACGGTTTTTCTTTATCACTTATGCCGGTGCCGTTATCTTCGATTTTTATCGTTACTAAAGAAGAATTAGACTGCACCGATATTTTTATTTTAGTTGAGTATTTTATAGCGTTACTTATTAAATTAGACAAGGCTCTTTCAAATGAACTAGCTTTAATCTTTACTTTTATATTATCTATATTGCCTAAATTTATTAATTCTATATCTATATGCGACCATTTATTTAAAAAAGATGCAATCGAATCTACAATAACAACTGTTTTAAATTCCTCGGCATTTTCGCCTTTGGCAAAATCAAGATAAGAATTGATCATTTGCTGCATGGTTAATATATCTATCTTTAAACCTTCTGTTTCTTCGGAAGCTTCCATTAATTCCAGTTGTAATTTCATCCGAGTCAAAGGAGTACGTAAATCGTGGGAAATCATAGCCAGCATATTAGTTCTTTTAGTAATTTGCTTTTCAATACGATTTTTCATTTTTAAAAAAGCAAGTCCGGCTTTTCTTATTTCTGAAGCTCCTGAAGGTTTAAAATTTTTACTATTTAAAATCCCTTGACCGAATTCATCGGCTGCATCGGCTAATGCTAAAATTGATTTTATTTGGTTTTTGGAAAAAATTATAGATACGGTAAGTAAGATAATAGTTAAAAATATTAACCATAAAACAAAAATATATACCGTCGGGTTAAGTAATAACTTTGCCGGAAAAGTAATTTGTAATATTCCGTGTGCTAGTTGAAAAGATGCTTCTATTTTATTGTCGTTATTTAACTTAACAATATTTTTTTCGGTGATTTTGGTGTTTAAAATATTTTTAAAAATTTCTAACGATTCGTTTAATTTCGGTTGCTTTGCAGGCAACTTGGCATTTGGCTGAAATTGATAGGATAAGCTAAGGTAATTTTCCTCTAACTGTGCTTTTTTTCGATCGCTATCTTTATATTCTTTAATTAAAGATTCCATTTCATTAATAATAATCGTACTGGTATAATATGAAACATTATACCAATGGCGGTCATAGAATAAAAATATTGCTAAAATTTGTCCTATTAAAATCGGAATAATTATAATTAGCATGAAACGTGCAAATAATGTTTTAGGTACAGCATATTTCAGAAAGCTTGATACAAGCGAATTTTTCAGAACTCGCCTGTGTTCACGTATTTTTGGTACTGCTTGCGCAGACTCGTCTTTAAATTCATCTTGTCTGAAGCTTCCTGAAATATGCTGTAGCAATTTAGATATAAAGCGCATAACCTTCATTCCGCATAGTTTTTAAATATTTAGGTTCCTTAGGGTTATCCTCAATTTTACTTCTTATCCTAGTAATTTGTACGTCAATAGAACGTAGGCTAAGTCCGCCCATTATTTTTGATAATTCTTCGCGTGATACTGTTTTTCCCGTCCGTCCTATTAATATTTCAAGTAATTTTTGCTCGGTTGAACTAAGCGATATCGGCTTAGCGTCTTTAATAAATTCTTTGGAATCAAAGTTATAATAACTATTGCCGAATTTTTTTATATTTTTTTCTTTTTTATACGTGCTGTAATTATTAATTAAATTATTTATCCGCAGTAATAGCTCTCTTGGTTCAAAAGGTTTGGTTAAATAATCCGAAGCTCCGGCTTCTAGCCCCTTAACTCGATCATCAGGCTCGGATAAAGCCGTTAACATAACGATCGGTATAGTATTACCGGCATCCCTGATAGTTTCGGCAAAATCAAGCCCTGTTATCTCAGGTAACATAACATCAAGAATGATTAAATCATAATTAGAATGCACAAGTAAATTTTTAGCTTCAATAGCAGATTCTGCCGTTGATACTAAAAAATCATTTTTATGTAAAAATTTCTTCAAAAGTGCTAATATTCTGTTATCATCATCGACAATTAAAATATGAGCTTTATATTCTTTCATAATTAAAATATTATAGGGTTTAATTTTTTTAAGTTTAATCGGCGTTGTTGCATGGCTCGATTTTAGCTCGTCATTGCGAGGAGGTACGTAGTACCGACGTGGCAATCTAGTTTTGTCATGCTGAACTTGTTTCAGCATCTCTTATAGTAGCTCCTGAAATAAATTCAGGATGACTATTATTTTCTGGATTGCCACGCTCCTTTCAGTCGCTCGCAATGACGTTTGGGGTATCCATGCAACAATACCAGTTTAATCTAATTAGAGTTTATTGACAATGACAATTCTACAAGAACAACCTGTTTATCTAGAACAATCTGCCGGTTATATATGGATTAACGGTAAGTTAATTTCTTGCCTTGATGCCAAAATTAATGTTTTAACGCATAGTTTACATTATTCAGGAGCAGTATTTGAAGGGGAAAGAGCTTATAACGGCAAAGTTTTTAAGCTAAAAGAACATACGATAAGGTTGATAAAATCAGCAGAAGCTTTAAAGTTACAAGTTCCTTATAGTGTCGATGAGATTATAGAAGCACACAAATTAGTTATTGAAAAGAATAATATCAAGGATGCTTATATAAGACCGCTTATTTGGTGCGGTAGTGAGTCGATGAATATTAGTCATGAAAGTTTAAGTGTTAATGTGATGATTGTTGCTATTCCTTCTACGTCACCCTTGTCAGCAGAAGGAATAAATGTACATATTAGCCGTTGGCGTAAAGCATCGCCGGATAGCCTACCGCTACAATGCAAAGGAGCGGGGCATTATAATATGATGGTAGTAAGTAGAAGAGAAGCTACAGCTCTTGGCTATGACGATGCAATTTTATTGGACTTTCGTGGGTATATTGCCGAATTTACCAGTAGTAATATTTTTTTTGTTAAAGATAATACATTATATACTCCTATAGCTGATGCTTTTTTAAATGGTATAACCCGCCAGACTATTATTGGAATTGCTAAAAAATTAGGGATAGAAACGAAAGAAGAATATATAAAATTAGAAGATATAGAGAATTTTACCGAATGCTTTGGCACAGGTACGGCTGTTGAAATACAAAAAATTCGTTCTATAGATTTGGGAAATAAAAAAATAACTTTTAAGGATCATAAAATTACCGACTCTTTAAAAAAAGAATATGATAAATTAGTACGTACGTAATTGGAATCCATCATTGTTGTGTGGATAGGAAATAGTAATTTTTACTATTTTTTGCAAAGTGTTCCGGTGTCATGCCGTGGCTTGACCACGGCATCCAGTCTTTTTATTAAGTTTTTTTCTGGATACCGTGGTCAAGCCACGGTATGACACAGCCTTTTTCTTAACGTTCGTACAGTAGTGGGTCAAGTCACGGCATGACACCGTACTTAATAATAACCATAAAAATAAACTAAAACTAAATAAAGAATAAATAAAATGCACAATATATTTAAAGGTTTAATTACGGCAGTTATAACTCCTTTTAAAAACAATAAATTAGATTTAACATCGCTGGAGAAAATCCTTAAATATCAAATGGCAGCAGAAATTGACGGGATAGTAGTAGCAGGCTCGACGGGCGAGGGTAGCAGTTTAAGTTTTGAAGAATATAAATTATTGCTACAAACTAGTAAAGAGATCATTAATAAGCGTATTCCGGTAATAGCCGGTTGCTCTTCAAATAATACCGCTTATGCCGTAGAGCTTGCTGCTGAATCTACAAAAATCAAGGTTGACGGTTTTATGGCTAGTCCGCCATCTTACTTAAAACCTACTCAAGAAGGAATTTATAAGCATTTTGAAGCTGTGCATGAGGCAAGCAATCTGCCTATTATGCTATATTCAGCACCGAGTAGAAGCGGGGTAGATTTTGCCGATGAAACAATATTAAACCTCGCTAAGTTACCGCGTATTGTAGCTTTAAAAGATTGTGGAGTAGATTTAGAGCGACCGCTGCGAATTAGGGAAATAGCCGCTAAGGACTTTAACCTTTTAACGGGAAATGATGAGGTGGCGTTAGCTTACAGTGCGCAAGGCGGAGTAGGGTGGGTTTCCGTAGCGGCCAATATTGCGCCGAAATTATGCAAAGAATTATTAGATAAATGGTATAAGAGTGATGTTGCAGGTAGCCTTGAAATTCATCAACAGCTGCTACCTTTATATAAAGCATTATTTGTTGAATCAAATCCGATTCCGGTAAAATACGCCGCTCATTATTTAGGTTTATCTAGTAACGAGATTAGACTACCTTTAACGGAGGCAAGTCATAATACTAAGCAACAAATAGAAGAAGCTATAAAGAAATTGTCATTGTTAGGGGTGTTGTTGCCTGGCTTATAATTTATCGTATTATGGTTATTATAAGTACGATGTCATACCGTGGTCAAGCCCACTACTGTACGAACGTTTAAATAAAGAGGTAAAAATTCTGTCATTCCGTGGCTACGACCACGGAATCCAGCTTATAATATCATAAAAAGATTCTAAAATAAGTCTAATATGGCTTTATTTTCCTGGATGCCGTGATCAAGTCACGGCATGACACAGCCTTTTTTCAACGTTCGTACAGTAGTGGGTCAAGCCGGCCTTGTTGCATGGCTCGATCTCACCTCGTCATTGCGAGGAGGGACGTAGTCCCGACGCGGCAATCTAGAGAAAAAATAGCAAAAAATGCTATGAAAATTATTATTTTTCTGGATTGCCGCGCTCCTTGCAATCGCTCGCAATGACGATTCCGGTAGCCATGCAACACGGTCATTGTTAGGAAATGACATCGAAGCGTACGAAGAAAACTAATTAATATTATGACTGAATATAAAAAAATTATTGCCCAAAATAAGAAAGCGTTATTTAACTATTTTATCGAAGAAAGATTAGAGGCGGGCATAGTATTAAAGGGTAGCGAAGTACAATCATTACGGCAAGGTAAAGCCTCAATTGAAGAAAGCCATGCGGCAGATTCATTAAATGAGATATTCTTATATAATTGTCATATTGCAGAATATGAGCAAGCTAATAGGCTTAATCATACTACTAGAAGACCCAGAAAATTACTTTTGCATGCTAGCGAAATAAGAAAAATAATCGGTAAAGTTAGGATAAAGGGTTATACTCTTGTAGCTCTTTCGTTATATTTTAATAAAAAAAATAAAATAAAAGTTGAGTTAGGTATTGCAAAGGGTAAAAAATTACACGATAAAAGACAAACTATTAAAGAAAAAGATTGGAAAAGAGACCAAAGCAGGTTAATGAGGCAGAAATAAAATATTTAATAACAGAACCTTAATTTATTTTATCTATAAAGCTACTGTTATACTTTACTTTAAAAAATAAATTTTCTATAAATTATATTATAAGTTTAAATAAAACAAATTATGCAAAATATCATCGGTAAAATACTATTTGTAGTTATAATTACTATAGCGGCTTTATTTATTTATAAAACTATAAAAGTTTCGTCTGCAAAACCGGTTTCCGTAATCATTACGGAAAGTAAATCAGTGGATAAAATTTGTGAAGAAGAAAGGGTTAAAGAAATTATAAAAGAATATTTAATAAACAGCCCTGAGATAATTATTCAATCAATTGAAGGATTACAAAAACGTAAAATCCAAGAAAAAGAAAATAAAGTTAATGATTATATTAAAAGTAACCAAATAGATATTGAAAATATTAAAAGTTTTCCGACTCTGGGAAATGAAGACGGTGATATAACGATAGTAGCATTTTTTGATTATAATTGTTCTTATTGTAAAAAAGGTGATTTATTTATAAATCAATTATTACAAAATGATACAAATATTAAATTGTTGTTAAGACCGTTACCCATTCTAGGGAACGCCTCTCAGTATCTTGCGCAGGTTGCTTTGGCTGTTTATAAGGTTAATCCTAGTAAATTTAAAGTTATTCACGACGGATTAATGACAATACAAGATATTACTAAAAAATCAGTAGAAGACTTATTATCAGAAAATAATTTAAATGTTTCGGAAATTGAAGAAGTAGCAGATAGTAAAGAAATTAAAGCCTTAATTGAGAAAAATATGGAAATAGCTAAAAATTTAAAAATTAACGGCGTTCCGGTTTATATTATAAACGGTCGATTAATACCCGGCTTAATAGATTTAGTACAATTACAAACTATGGTTAAAGATATTAGAGATAATAAAAAGTAACATGATTATAGAGTATAGCGTGACAAATTACTTGACAATTAGCTCTTAACTTGTTAAAACTTCAATAATACTAGACCAAATAGCCGAATGGCTTGCAAAGCTAATGAGTTCTATATAACTACTCATTTTTCAAAAATCATTTTTCATTTTATTTAAAGCTAGAATACACTTAAGTTTATCATACTTGCCGTACTCATAAATAAAATTTGATTTTTGACTCTAAGCAGTATACAGCTAAATTCAGAAAGGTTCAGACAAGTGAATTTTGCAGTATTCGCCTGTGTTCACGTACTTTTTTGTACGCTGAGCAGGCTATCCCTTAAATTCATCTTGTCTGAACCTTGGCGTTGTTGCATGGCTCTAAAAAATTGCCGTATGTCATTCTAGCTAAAGACGGGAATCCAGAAAGTTAATAAGAGCAAATTAAATAGTAATTTATTATATAATTTTGCTTATTTTAAGTATTTTCCGGATTCCCGCTTTTAGCTAGAATGACATCGAAAATTCGAGCCATGCAACAACACCCTGAACCTTTCTGAATAACGTTGTACAAAGCTTCTGAAAAATCTAATTTTATCCTTAATCTAAAATAAGCTATATTGCCGTTCCCTTGTTTTAGGGATTTTTAGATTTTTTCTTAAGTTATAGGCTCTGTAAATGTTGCTACTCAAAATAAATTTTCAGTAAAATATTCACAGAACCTAGTATTTAATCCATCCATATTTAACTAAATCCATAAAAAATAAAATCAATGAGCATAATAAATAAAGAACCTAAAGAAAGGTTTAATAATTGTTACGAACAAAATATAAATAATATCCCCGGAGAAACTACTAATGTTATTAATTTAAAACAATTAAAACGGAAATTACCTGAAGAACTCCAAGCACAAGCCGAAGAGCTAAAAATCGAAAATATTAATTCTTTATTAAAACAAGAATTAGTTTTTGCAATCTTGAAAAAATCGGTTGAGCAGGGCGGGTTGATTTTGGGAGAGGGGGTATTAGAGGTTTTACCTGACGGTTTTGGTTTCTTGCGCTCGCCGGAAGTGAATTATTTAGCCGGTCCCGATGATATTTATATTTCTCCTAGTCAAATTCGCCGTTTCGGTTTGCGTACCGGTGATACCGTAGAAGGTCAAATTAGAGCGCCGAAAGCAGGAGAACGTTATTTTGCTTTACTGAAAGTGAATAAAGTTAATTTTGAAGACCCCGCCAAATCTTACCATCGCGTACATTTTGATAATTTAACTCCTTTATATCCGGATGAAAAACTTTGCTTAGAGCTTGAAGATAACAGTAAAGATTTTAGCACCAGAGTTATCGAACTAGTCTCTCCTATGGGCAAAGGGCAACGTGCTTTGATCGTTGCACCGCCGCGTACCGGTAAAACCGTATTGTTACAAAATATAGCGCATGCTATTACTACCAATAATCCGGAAGTATTTTTAATAGTATTATTAATAGATGAACGCCCCGAAGAAGTCACCGATATGCAGCGTTCCGTGCGTGGCGAAGTGGTAAGTTCTACTTTTGACGAGCCGGCAAGTAGGCACGTTCAGCTTGCCGAAATGGTTATTGAAAAAGCCAAACGTTTGGTTGAACACAAACAAGATGTAGTAATTTTAGTGGATGCGATAACAAGGCTTGCACGGGCTTATAATACCGTTGTTCCGTCATCAGGTAAGGTATTAACGGGCGGTGTCGATGCTAATGCATTGCAAAGACCGAAAAGATTTTTCGGAGCGGCACGAAATATTGAAAATGGCGGTTCGCTGACCATAATAGGAACGGCTTTAATTGAGACCGGCTCACGGATGGATGAAGTGATTTTTGAAGAATTTAAAGGAACAGGTAACTCGGAAATCGTCTTAGATCGGAAAATTGCCGATAAACGTATTTATCCGGCAATTAATATTACCAAATCCGGTACTAGAAAAGAAGAGTTATTAGTCGATAAAGACGCTTTAAAGAAAATGTGGGTGCTTCGCCGTCTTATCAATCCAATGGGCGAAACGGAAGCAATGGAATTTTTACTGAAAAAATTAGAGAATACCAAAACTAATAGCGAATTTTTTGATTTAATGAATTCATAAGATTATTGTATATTTTTTTATTTCTACTAAACTATTAATGAAAGATGTTATTCCTGCGCGGTGTTTGTATGAATAGGTTAAAGCGTGTTGTAGGTCATTCCCGTGAGGCAATGCCCGCGTGGATATCCAAACCGTCATGGCGAGGCGCTGTAGACCTTGTTGCATGGCTCGAAATCATTACAAAAATCGTCATTGCGAGGAGCGTAGCGACGTGGCAATCTAGAAAATAATAAATTTCATAGCATTGTTTGCTATTTTTTCTCTAGATTGCCGCGTCGAAACTACGTTTCTCCTCGCAATGACGGGATAAAATCGAGCCATGCAACAATGCCAATGCTCCGCAGAAATGACATCAAACATAAAAATATATGGAGGAAATAATGAAAAAAAATCCTAAAATATCATTAATCGGCGCGGGTAATATAGGCGGAACGCTTGCCCATTTAATTAGCATTAAGGAACTCGGCGACATAGTAATATTCGACGTGGCGGAAGATTTGCCGCAAGGTAAGGCTCTTGACCTTTCTCAAGCAAATGCGGTTACGGCTTCTGATATTACAATAAAAGGTACTAACGATTATAAAGATATAGAAGATTCCGACGCAATAATTATCACCGCCGGTTTACCGAGAAAACCGGGTATGAGTAGAGACGATCTTATTAGCGTTAATACTGCTATCATGAAGATAGTTGCGGAAAATATAAAAAAATATGCACCGAATGCTTTTGTTATAGTAATTACTAACCCGCTTGACGTTATGGTGTATGTAATGCTCAAAGAAAGCGGTTTGCCGCATAACAAAGTTATCGGCATGGCGGGTGTGCTTGATTCTTCAAGATTTAATTATTTCCTAGCTGTTGAATTTAAAGTATCCGTCGAGAATGTTACTAGCATGGTACTTGGCGGTCACGGTGATGCGATGGTGCCGCTAGCAAGATACTCCACCATATCAGGCATTCCGATACCGGATTTAATAAAAATGGGTTTATCTACCAAGGAGCGTATCGCGCAAATAATCGATCGTACTCGAAACGGCGGTGGAGAAATCGTTGGATTACTTAAAACAGGTTCTGCTTACTATGCGCCGGCAGCTTCGGCGATCCTAATGTTAGAATCTTACCTAAAAGATAAACGCCAAATTCTTACTTGCGCTGCTTACTTGCAAGGTGAGTATGGCGTACGCGATTTATATGTCGGCGTACCGATCATTATCGGTAAAAACGGTGTAGAAAAAATAATAGAAATAGAGTTAAATACGGAAGAAAAAATATTATTTAACAATTCAGTCAACGGCGTTAAGAAGTTGATTGAGGCGATTAAATAGTATTGGTTATTATTCTGCTTGTATCGGAAATTGCTGCAAAAGGGTTGGTATTCCCGTTCTCTATGTCATTCCCCCAAAGGCGCATATATGTCAACTTAAGCGATAAAAGTCTATAAAGTCCGTCATTGCGAGGAGGCATTGTTACATGGCTACCGGAATCGTCATTGCGAGCCGCTGTAGGCTTTGTTACATGGCTCGAAAATTGCTATATTTTGGGTATTCTTTAAAAGTACCGCGCTGTCATGCCGTGGCTTGACCGGCGTTGTTGGATGGATCGATAAAAGCAGCAATATGTCATTCTAGCTAAAAGCGGGAATCTAGAAAATATAAAAAAGTCATCCTGAATTTATTTCAGGATCTATTAAAAAGATGCTGAAACAAGTTCAGCATGACAAAAAAAGCCTGGATTCCCGCTTTTAGCTAGAATGACATCAAAAATTTGATCCATGCAACAACGCCGGCTTGACCACGGCATCCAGTTAGGCTTTTTAATTTTTTCTGGATAGCGTGGTCAAGCCCACTACTGTACGAACGTTGAAAAAAGGCTGTGTCATGCCGTGACTTGATCACGGCATCCAGGAAAATAAAGCCATATTAGACTTATTTTAGAATCTTTTTATGATATTATAAGCTGGACTGAAGTGGTCGTAGCCACGGAATGACAGAATTTTTACCTCTTTATTTAAACGTTCGTACAGTAGTGGGTCAAGCCACGGTATGACAATTTTAAGCGATTTTAACCATCTACGCAACAATGCCTCCTCGCAATGACAATCTCTTAAGTTAACACCCATGCGCAAAGGCGGGAATTCAAAAAATTAATTAAGCAAGAATTAAGGGTAAAAATCAAAGATTAACTGATACCGATTCTTCTTGTAAAAGTGCTTTTTCCTTTTTATATATATTTTCGTCTTCGTAATCCTTAAAAAAATATTTATCTTTTAAATATCCAAATAATAATAAATTTGAATTAGAATATTTTACAAAAGGTTTAGGTATGTGCTTATAATTTTCAACACGTATTATTGCATCCTCACAGAATGATATGCTAAAACTATATATGTCTTTATCAGAAAATAATTTATCGTCCGGTTGATAATAATGGCTAGATTCTCGTGGGTCATCCTCTGAAACTAGTTGAGAAGTAGAAAATTCTATATATGAACGATAATGAAATATATGATAGTAATATTTACTAACTTTGCTGTTTTTTTTAACTGTGAGCTTAAACGTAAAGCTATATGAACCTTTATAATCATCATATTCATCATCACTTGCTCCTGTAAGATAAGTTAATGCTGCATAGAGTTTAGGTAATATTAATGGATTCTCAGTTATTCTACGTCCAAAATGAAAATAGGCTGAATTTTCTATAGGTATAAATTTAAAGGGTCTAAAATAGTTCGTATCAGTTATTCGTTCAATTTCAATAACGGAGTCCGACCTTGCATAAAAAGTTTCTTTGAAGCTAACCATATATTGACTCCTTTTTATTTTTTGCATCTTGTAGTTTTATATTATATATATTAATACTACCTTTGTATATACTTAAATCTTTTTTTTTCAATATATTTTATTATACTTTTTTTAAATATTGAGTATAATCATCTCCAAGCTCATACCCCAAAAGATATAAAATATAAGTTATGGATAATACGGCGCAAATATTAAGACTGGCTGAAGAGAAAATTTTGTTAGTGCGAAATAGCCAAGAATTGCAACAATTTAAAGTAGAATTTTTAGGCAAGCAAGGTATAGTGACGGCAGAGCTTAAAAAGTTAGTTGCTTTAAATGAAACCGAGCGGAAAGATTTTGGTATAAAAATCAACAGCTTAAAAGAAGAAATACAGAATATTATAAGAACAAAACAAGATGTTTTAGAGGAAAAAGAGTTAAACCAAAAACTTGCGAGTGATAAAATTGACTTAAGCATTCCGGCTAGAAAATATAAACAAGGCTCAATTCATCCGATCACGCAAGCGACGGAAGAATTGATGCAAGTATTTTCAAAATTCGGTTTTTCTATCGAAGACGGTCCGACAATTGAAACAGACTTTCATAACTTTACCGCGCTTAATTTTGAAGATGACCATCCGGCGCGGCAAATGCACGATACTTTTTATTTAAAGGGACAAGAGGAGGGAATGCCTTTATTACTGCGTACTCACACCTCAACGGTGCAAATTAGAATGATGAAAAAAAGACCGCCGCCTTTTAGGTTTATAGCGCCGGGCAGAACCTATAGATCGGATTCGGATATAACTCATACCCCGATGTTCCACCAGATTGAAGGACTCGTCATTGATAAAAATATTCATATGGGGCATTTGAAATACGTTATTACTGAATTTATAAAAAGTTTTTTTGAGAATGTCGATATCGAGCTACGTTTTAGACCTAGTTTTTTTCCTTTTACCGAGCCGTCCGCCGAAGTGGATATTCGCACGCAAAAAAACGATAAATGGCTTGAGGTGCTTGGCTGCGGGATGGTTCATCCGAATATATTAAAAAATGTCGGTATAGATAGCAATATTTATCGAGGTTTTGCTTTTGGTCTCGGCGTAGAGCGTTTTGCAATGTTAAAATATAATATTAAAGATTTAAGGCAATTTTTTGAGGGCGATTTACGTTGGCTGAGACATTATAATTTTTCTAGTTTTGATATCCCCAATTTAGCAGCGGGGTTAACGAAATGAAATTTACTTTATCATGGCTTAAACAATTTTTAGATACGCAGTATTCAGTTCAACAAATTGCCGAGAGCTTAACCGATATCGGTTTAGAAGTTGAAGAAATAATTGACAAAAGCGAAGAGTTAAGAAGTTTTGAAGTGGCACATATTATATCTACTAAACCCCATCCATCAGCCGATAAGTTAAAGCTTTGCAATGTACAAACTAAAAATGGCTTAGTACAAATAGTTTGCGGTGCAAGTAACGCTAGAGATGATATTAAAGTAGTATTAGCAAGTATCGGCACGGAAATACCGAACGGTAAATTTAAAATTAAAGAATCAGTAATAAGAGGCGAGAAGAGCTTTGGCATGTTATGCTCGGAAGAGGAGTTATTACTATCGCCTGAGTCGGAAGGTATTATTGAGCTGCCGCAAAATGCTATAGTCGGAGAGAATTTTATTAAATATTACGGCTTAGACGATCCGGTTTTTGATATTAACGTTACTCCCAATCGCGGTGATGCTTTAGGGGTTTACGGGATTGCAAGGGATTTAGCGGCTAAAGGAGTCGGCACGTTAAAGGAGCCGGATATTCTAGAACTAACTAGTAAATATACGGCTACAACTAGTTTAGAAATAAAAGATAAAATAGCTTGCCCGTTATTTATTTTTCGAGAAATAAAAAATTTAAAAAATAAACAAAGCCCCGAATGGTTAAAAAAACTACTGCAAAATATTAAAGTAAAGCCTATTTCGGCGATAGTTGACGTTACAAACTATATTTCCTATAGCTTTGGTCAACCGATGCATGCTTATGATTTAGATAGGGTGAAAGGTGGGATTAGTGTTGAACAACTTAAATCGACAGCAAAATTCCAAGCTCTAAACAGTCGTGAATATGAATTACAAGCAGGGGATTTGGTAGTAAAAGACGCAAACGGTGTTCAAGCACTTGCCGGTATTATAGGAGGGGCAGCGAGTAGTTGCACTGAGGAAACCACGAATATTTTATTAGAAGCGGCTTGTTTTGATGCTAAGCTAATTGCTAGTAGCGGCAGGCGATTACAAATTGATACCGATTCACGTTACCGCTTTGAGCGTAATATTGATAGAGCATTTACTCCTAAAGCTCTAGATATTGCTGCTAATTTGATTTTATCAATATGCGGCGGTGAAGTATCAGAGATAGTAATAGAAGAGAAAAAAGAGGAGTTAAAAAAACCTTTAGATTTTCCGGAGGACTATTTAGAAAAAATTACCGGAATTAAACTAAGTATCAGAAAGATAGAATCTATTTTATATAAACTCGGGTTTGCTACCGATATCAAAGAAGATACTATGAACATCATCCCTTCATCGCGACATTACGATATAAATATTATAGAGGATGTAATTGAAGAAATTAATAGAGTTACGTTAAAACAACTTGGGCTTAATACTAATATTAAACTTAAAATTATAAAAGTAACTGTTCCCTCATGGCGTCATGATATAAGTATTTTAGAGGATATCGTCGAAGAAATTACCCGTATTTACGGCTATGATAAGCTAGAGAGTATTAAACTGCCGGAAATGGAGCAGGATAGAGTTATATCTAAAGAACAAAAAAGAATTTCTTCTTTTAAAAGAATATTAGCAGTACAAGGTTACGATGAAATAGTAACAAACTCATTTATGAGTAGCAAGGAAGCAACTTTATTTTCGGAAATAAAAGAAGAATTATTTTTATTAAACCCTATTAGTCGGGACAGCGATTATATGCGCGGTAGCATTATCCCGAATTTATTAAAGCTAGTAGAGAAAAATTTAACTAGATCAATCAAAAATATAGCATTATTTGAAATCGGACCTGTTTTTACGGGTGTTAAGCCGGAAGAGGAGTTAACTTTTTTATCAGGCGTTAGATGCGGCTCTTATAGCTTAAAAAATGCTCATTCGGCAGGACGCGCTTATGATGTCTTTGATATTAAAGCCGATTTAGAAATGATATTTGATTATGCCGGTCTTGCAATCGATAAATGTAAATTAAATCAGGCTACGTTACCGTATTTTTATCCGACAAGATCAGCAAGTATAGCTTTAGGTAAAAATTTAATAGGTTATTTCGGGCAAATTCATCCCAAAATATTAAAACATTTTAATATTGAAGAAGCAGTATTTGCTTTTGAATTAAATATTATGAGTATCCCTTTTACTAAAGCAAAATTCGGTAAAAGAGATGATTTTATCATATCAGACTTTCAAGCAAGTTTTCGAGATTATGCTTTTGTTGTGGACGAAAATCAACCGGTTGGGGAAATAATATCGTACATAAACGGCTTTAATAAAAAACTTATTAAGTCAGTCATGTTATTTGATATTTATGTAGGGGATAAATTGCCTGTGGATAAAAAATCCGTAGCTATTAAAGTTGAGCTGCAAGCAGATGATCGCACTTTAACCGAACAAGATTTAAATTTATTTAGTAAAGACTTGATAGCTAATATTGAGCAAAAATTTCAAGGAAAATTAAGGGAATGAAATTTTAGCGTTATCGGTGTATGGCTAGAATTTTCGATGTCATTCCTAGCTAAAGGCGGGGCGTTGTTGCATGGATGGTTAAAATCGCTTAAAACTTGTCATACCGTGGCTTGACCACGGTATCCAGAAAAAATTAAAAAGCCTGACTGGATGCCGTGGTCAAGCCACGGCATGACATCGCGGTACTTTTAAAGAATACCCAAAATATAGCAATTTTCGATCCATGCAACAAAGCCTACGGCTCCTCGCAATGACGGGTTTTTTTGTATTAATTTCCGAGCCATGCAACAACGTCACAATGGCGCGAGAATGACATCGATGTTTAGCTTACTTTAATAAAAAATTTAAGGAGACAAAATGGAAATAATTAATAAGAATGAAAATAACAACAGGTTAAAGATAATAATTAATACCAAATCATTAGTTCATGCTTTAGCGTTTGCCAGTTCCGTCGTCGAAAAACGTAACGTAATATCGGAGCTTGCAAATATTAAATTATTGGCAAAGGACAATATGTTAGAACTTAGTTCCACAAATATGGATTTATATTTGAGCCAAAAAATAGGTGTTCAGGTAGTAAATGAAGGGGAGTTAACGGTATCAACGAAAACTTTAAATGATATAGTTAAAAAACTTCCTGATACTGAGCTTACTTTAACTGATTTAGGTAAATCGGGATTGCAAATATTAGGTAAAAATTGTCATTTTAATTTGTTCACTCTGCCGGCATCCTCATTTCCGGTAATGGATAACATTCAGGTAGAAGCAAGTTTAAAAATCTCTTGCATAGATTTTGCTAAAATAATTGAATCGACAAAATTTTCAATTTCTACCGATGAAACCCGTTATAATTTAAACGGGATTTATCTACATGTGAAAGACGGCGAGTTTTGCGCTGCTAGTACCGATGGTCATAGGCTTTCGGTTTCATCTATAGCATTAAAAGAAAAAATAGAAGATTTCGGTATTATTATTCCACAAAAAAGTGCCGAAGAAATTTTAAAAATAGTAAAAGATGCCAAGAATATTCAAGCGGATATCGAGATTTTCTTAAGTGTGAACAAAATTAAATTTATATGTAATGAAGACACTATTATGCTATCCAAGCTAATAGACGGTACTTTCCCTGATTACGGGGCTTTTATTCCGGCGAGTAGCAACACTAAACTAGTGATTAACCGCAAAATATTTGCCGATTCTATAGATAGGATTGCTATAATAACGGTTGATAAATTTAAGGCGGTGAAATTAACTTTATCTGCGGAAGATCTTGAAATTAGTGCTACCGGTGAAGCAAGAGGAGACGCCAAAGAGACTATTGAATCTTCTAAAGAAGCAGAGGCTTTTTATGAATATGACGGTGCAGAGCCTTTAACAATAGGGTTTAACCCACAATATTTAGAAGATGTATTAAAAGCTAAAGCCGACCTAGTGGAGTTATATTTTATTGATGCTTCTTCGCCGGTGCTTATTAAATTCCCCGAAACCCCAAAAGATATTTTTGTCGTTATGCCGGTAAAAGTTTGATTTATGATGCGCTCCGGTATATATCAACATTATCAAGGCAAGCTTTATCAAGTTATCGGTATTGCAAGACATGCAACAAGGCCTTAAATAGGGAAGGGATGCCGTGTTTTAAATTCGTTTCCGAAACTCCTAAAGTTACCGGTAGTTGATTTATAATAATAAAATATAACTTGATTTATCTAGCTTAAGATTATATTTTATGCATTACTAATACAAATTTAGGAGTATTTTTATGTTGTTTAATTCAATTTCTGCTCCGTTATTATTAATCGGGCTTATTAATTTGGTGAAACCTAGATTAAATAAGCATAATAAACACACATGAGAATGCCGCATTTTCCGGTTCCAACCTGGAAAAATAACGACAAATACGATCTTGAAAATATTGCTATCTTGCTGAAAGCTTTAGGTGATCCTCATCTAAAGCTCCCGCCTGTTATTCATATAGCCGGCACTAACGGTAAAGGCTCAAGCGCAGCTATGCTTAAAAGTATTTTTACCGCCGCCGGTTATAAAGTACATGTCTATACATCACCTCATTTGCTGGAATTTAACGAAAGAATAGTAATAGCCGGCGAGAAAATTTCTGATTCGGAACTTTGGGAAGTTTGTGAGCAAACTAGGATAGCAAGCATAAAAGCAAATGTTGAATCGACTTTTTTTGACGGTACTACGGCAGCGGCTTTTTTAGCATTCGCAAATAATAAAGCCGACATATTAATTTTAGAGACGGGACTTGGCGGTCGCCTAGATTCTACTAATATAGTGCCAAATCCTTTAATTACGTTAATTACGCCGATTTCATATGACCATATAGAGCGGTTAGGGGGAACTCTGCCTTTAATAGCGAAGGAAAAAGCCGGTATTATAAAACCCTTTGTACCTTGTGTTATTAGCGCGCAGGTGGAGGAAGTTTATGAAGTGCTACTTACCAAAGCTGCAGCACTAAACTCACCGGCTTTTTGTTATGAATATGATTTTGGGATGAAAAAAACAGCTGAAGGTTTTTCTTACTTATCAAAAAATTTTACTTATGAATTTCCGGCTCCGTCTCTTCTAGGTGATCATCAATTAATAAATGCCGCTGCGGTTATTGCCGTAATAACCTTAATTAACAAGCAATTTAATATTGATAATAAAGCTATAGAAAAAGGACTCAAAAACACTATCTGGCCGGCGAGAATTCAAAAAATTGATCGACAAAAATATTCTAAATTAACAAAAAGTAATATACAGCTAAATTCAGAAAGTTTTAGACAAGATGAATTTAAGGGTGAGCTAAGCTACCGTACTAGAGTACGTGAGTACAGGCGAATCCAGAAAAATTCGCTTGTATCAAGCTTTATGAATGATGCTGTACAAATTTGGGTAGACGGTGCGCATAATAACGGCAGCGCGCAAGTGCTAGCCGCTTGGGCGTATGATAACCTTGAACCTCCAATATATTTAATACTCGGAATGACTAAAAATAGGAGTATTGAAGAATTTTGTTCGTATTTTAGGGGTTTGACAATTAAGGGGTACGGTGTTAAAGTATTATCCGAACCTTTAAGTTATAGCGCAGAGATAATTAGCCAAAGAGGAGAGAGGAGCGGTATTAATTTTGCGACAGCCGACTCGCTTGAGGATGCAATTAAAGAAATAAGTGCATTAAGCGGTAATAATAAAGCAAATATTATAATAACCGGCTCACTTTACTTAGCTGCCGATTTTTTTAAGTTGATCTAGATTTAAGTAGCATTTTCTTAAAAAGAAAATATAATAATACTAGACAATAAACTAGTTTACTTACATGCAAAATTCAATTACCGCCTTTGATGCTAAAACCCATTTTTCTAAGATACTTGATCGAGCTAGTAAAGGTGAAGAAATCTTAATTACTAGAAGAGGCGTTGCTGCTGCAAAGATTGTACCGGTTAATACTACACACGATATTGAGGTTGCAAAGCTAGCAGCTATAAGGCTTAGAAAACTTGCTAAGGAAATTAATTTACAACCTGCCGATTGGGAAGAATGGAAGAAATATAGAGATATAGGGAAGAAGTAATAATGACATCTTTTGTTTTAGATTCGTCAGTGACGCTTTCGTGGTTTATGCCTGACGAGATAGCAGATTTAAAAATATTAAATAAAACTGTAAAAGAGGGTGCAATTGTTCCATCAGTTTGGGGGCTTGAAATAGGTAATTCTTTACTATCAGCAGAACGCTCAGGACGTCTTACCACGATTCAACGTCATCAAGCAATTTACACCTTGAAAGATATTTATATAAAAGTTGATCAAACAACCTTAGAACATACTTGGCTTGAAACAATGGAATTAGCAGAACGTTATAAGTTAACACTTTATGACGCTAGTTATTTGGAATTGGCATTACGCTTTGGATTACCACTGGCAACCTTTGATAAGTTATTGAAAAATGCAAGTCAAGCTGCAGGGATTATTGTTATATAAATTAAATAGGAGAAAAATATATGGTTTACTGTACTAAATCTAATCAAACTTCTTATCCTTTCGTTTTACCGGATTTACCTTATGATAAAGATAGTTTCAAGCCGCATTTTACAGCCGAGACTTTTGACTATCATCACGGTAAGCATCATCAAACCTATGTTACCAATTTAAATAACTTATTAAAAGACGATACGGAATTACAAAAAATGGATTTAGAAGAATTAATAGCTCATTCTTCTAGCAATTCAAGCTATGCAATTTTCAATAATGCAGCGCAAATATGGAATCATAGTTTTTTTTGGCACTCAATCAAATCGAAAGGCGGCGGTAATCCTACCGGCAAAATATTAGAATTAATCAATAAAGATTTCGGTAGTTTTGAAAATTTCCGTGAGCAATTTAAAACGGCAGCAATAGGGCAATTCGGTAGCGGTTGGGCGTGGCTTATATATCATGATAATAAGTTACAAATTATAAAAACAGCTAATGCCGAAACTCCTATAGTTAATGGAATGAAGCCTATAATAGCTTGTGATGTTTGGGAACATGCTTATTATATTGATTATAGAAATAAACGCCCTGATTATGTTGATATCTTTATTAAACATATGATTAATTGGGAATTTGCCGAACGTAATTTAATAAAATAGTATACTCAGATAGAACTTCAAAAATTGCCTTACTCTTTTTGAAGTTGATCTTCGTATAGCAACAAGAGTATAAATAAGTCATGTCTAAAATCAAAGAAATGCAAGACGCGCAGCAAAACCCTATTGAATATATAGCTTTTAGCGGCGGCGGGGCTAAAGGTGCAATATATTCAGGTGCTTATGCAGCTGCAAAAGAATCAGGAATATTTGACGAAGTTAAAGCCGTTGCCGGTTCTTCTGCCGGTGCTATAACCGCAGCACTTGCTGCTACCGGTACAACCCCCGAAAAATTTGAAGAAATTTCTAAAAATACTAACATGCAGTCATTACTTGGGAAAAAAGGATTTTCTGCCGGACCGATTCAGATAAATAAAGACGGTAAACCCTTATATGATCTGTTAGAGAGTACGATCAAAGAAAATATAGGAAATTTTTTGCAAAGATCGGATATCGTAAATGTAGCAGATGATAAAGCACTTGATGAGCTACGAGAAAGATACCAAAATCAAGGAAAAATATATTTTAAGGATATAGCATTACTGCGACAATATGACCCTGTGCAATATAAAGATTTAGTCGTTACCGCAGTTCAAAAAGATACCGGCGAGTTAACTATTTTTAATAGTTTTGATACTCCGAATGTTGAAATTGCTTTAGCGTGCCGTGCTTCCGCCTCGATTCCATTAGTTTTTGAACCGGTAGAAATTGACGATAAGTTATATGTTGACGGCGGTTATAGGGATAATATACCGACAAAATATTTCTCCGGAAATGAACCGAAGTTTGACATAAAAGACGTAAGCGATGATATGGAGGAAATTACCTTAGCAAAAAAACAAGGAAGAACCTTAGCTATGGCTTTTGGTAGCGGTATGGAAGCCGATGCAAATATTGCTATATATAGTGCTAAAAAATTTGGAAATCCAAGTGAAGTTGTAAAGTTTTTAGCTGACATACTGTTTAAAACTCTTGCAAGAGTTAGTGGAAAATTTAAATATACCGAAACTTTAAAAGAGACTAATGAACAATTACGTGAAAATGCTTTAAATACCGTAGTTTTGAATACCAAGGGAGTAGATACCCTTGACTTTAACGATGCACAAAAATATGCCGATTATTTACATATCAAAGGATATTGTCAAACTAGAGAGTATTTAGATAACCATCAATTAGGTAAAGAAGCCGATAAAACATTTGAGCATCAAAAATTTTTATTAAATGTTTATGAGGCTTATAACAATAAAAACTTGAATAAGACTTTTGGGACGAAATTATTAGAGATGATAATTCCCTCAAATGAACAAAAACCTTCAAAATGGCAAGACGGTATTATTGAAAATCAAGAGGATAAAGCAAAGATGTTATTATCTTTTTGTAAACCCGGAGCATTATCACCTGAAGAATTGCAAACAAAGCTTAAAGAATATGTAATAGTTGCAGCACTTAGCCGCAATAATACTTTAAAAGCCGATACAAACTCATTAAAAACTTTGATTCATGGATTAAATGATGCTACTACTCCGGATAAAATAAAAGAAGATTTTATAAAATTACTTGCTATCGATAAAAATAAAGATGCAAGATTTGATAAAAATAAATCCTATAATGAAAATATCGCTAAATTTAAATTTAATAGTAAAGATTTTGAATTATTTCTTAATGTAAATAAAAGTGAAGCTTTAAAATTTCAAAATAAAACTGATAGAAGGATATGATAGGTATGGTGCCATACCGTGGCGGCGTGGATACCCCAACCGTCATGGCGAGACGCTTCTTGGCGTCGTGGCCATCCAGGCTATCCCGAATGTAATGAGGGATTTAATTAGAATACCAAAAAATTTATATAGGTGGCAAGTTTAGTATAAAAATTTATTTAACTAGATTGCCGCGTCGATGCTATCGCATCTCCTCGCAATGACGAGGTCACGCAACAATGCCCGCTCGCAATGACGTTTGGGGTATCCACGCAGCAATAATAACATCAAATTATAACTCTTCAAATGAATCTCTAAATCATATGCAAAGACTAGCCAAAGCAATTAGTAATTCCGGAGTGTGTTCTCGGCGCGATGCAGAAGGATTAATCATTGCAGGTAAGGTAAAAGTTGACGGTTCTATAATTGTATATCCTGCAACAAATGTTAACGATGACAATCAAATTGAAGTATCAGGAACATTAATAAATCAGCAGCAAGGAACAAGGCTTTGGATATATTATAAGCCTGTAGGTTTAATTACCACTCATAAAGACCCGTTAGCTCGAAAAACAGTATTTGAAGAATTGGTCGGTTTGCCTCGTGTAATTTCAGTAGGTAGATTAGATTTAAATAGTGAAGGATTGTTATTGCTCACTAATAGCGGTGATTTAGCAAGGCAATTTGAATTGCCTGCAAATAAAATAAAGCGTATATATAAGGTAAGAGCTTACGGAAACCCTCAGTCTTTATTAAATGGTAATTACCGCAATATAAAAATTAACGGTATATATTATAATCCGGAATCAATAAAGCTAATTCAGGAAAGCACAACTAATTCATGGTTTGAAGTAGTTTTAACTGAAGGAAAAAATCGTGAAATTAGAAAAATATTTGAATATTTCGGTTTAAAAGTTAATCGTTTAATCCGAACTCAATATGGGAATTTTACACTGGATAATCTTAAAGCCGGGGAGTATAAGGAAGTAAAATATATAAAAAGTTTACAAGTTATGTAATATTTTATACTTTTTATTGAAGGCTATTTAATTAAGTAAATTTTTAGGTAAATTATGCCCAGTTCTCTACTGCTTACTTCTCACTCATGCAATACTCAAGATTTAAAAGACTATATCGATTACTTAAAAGAAAATAATAATATTCCTTTTAATGATTTTATAAAAGATAAATATTATAAAGAAGATAATAATAAAATTATTGTTGCCAATTTAGCTAACCAAGAAATAAATGATTTAAATCTTACAAATGCCGATTTACAAGGAGTAATATTAAAGGAAGCTATATTTACTAACTGTAATTTTACTGATGCAGTTTTATGCGATACTGATTTAATGAACACAAAATTTAATGAGTGTCAGTTTATTAATACCGATTTAAGAGGCGCAAATCTTCATTATACAGATTTCAATTATACGGATATTAATGAAGAAACTTTAGAAATCAATAATTTATCTGAAAAAATTAACGGCATAAAAGTAGCTTTTTCTGATATTGAAAAATTAAATAAATATATAGATAAAGATATAAAAAATGAAAAGGATTTAACTGCAAAACAAAAAGAGTTAGAAGAAAAAAAAGACGACTTAAAAGCGTTACGACAAAATTTAGACAATCCGGGTATTTTGACGGCATTTGCTAATAGATTTTGGAATAGTGAAGAAAATATTAAGGAAGCTCGTCAAAAGAATTTATTAGCAATAGAAAAATTACAAAAAGAAGCAAATATATTAGAAACTGAAATATTTGCCTCCGATAATCTTAGAATGTTTTGCGGCAATAATATTGATACAATTTTTAAGCAATTATTAGATGAAAATATACCCGTTCAAACAGACCACTCTTACGGTATAGGCTCAAATGCACAAGAGAGAAGCGCTTTAAAAACTTCGATAAAATTAACAGAAGAAGAGTTTGAAACATATTTAAAAGAAGCTGCAAAGCATGAAGATAAATTATCTCTGATAGAATTTATTAGAAAGGAAAAAAAATTATCGGCGGACTTAAATATAATTCCCGATCTTTCAGACATAAATTTAGCCGGCAGAGAGCTTAAAAATCTTGACCTTAGGAAAGCTTTATTTGTCGGTGCTAACTTAGAAAATACTAAAATCATTAATTGCGATATGAGAGCGGCAAATTTTGAAGGAGCAAATTTGCAAGAAGCATTATTTGAAAAAGTTTTAGCTAGTGATACTAAATTTCTTTTTGCCGATTTAAAAGGAAGTATCATTAAAGATAGTGATATGTCTCGTGCTTATATGCCGAAAGTGAATTTATCGCAGTCAGAGATTAGTAATAGTAATTTTAATGCGACTATAATGATTAATGCCGATGCCCAAAAAGTAACTGTTAAAGATACAGAATGGAATCAATCTAACCTTACAGGGATATCTCTTGCTTATGCCGATATGCAAGATGTAAAAATGCGAGAAACAACCTTAACTAAAGGATTGTTAGATCAAGCTACTATAATTTCTTCAAATTTTGAAAAAGCTTTTATAGATAATGCACACGCTTTAGGAGTAAAATTTACTGACTGTAACATGAAAGGCGTTGTTGCAAGGGAATCTTACTTTAGCGATGCAGAGTTTAATGAGATGTTATCTTTAGAGGAAGCAGATTTTAGAAAGGCTGTTATGGAGAGGGTTAAATTGGTTAACGCTCCTATGGAAAAAGCTTTACTTGATCAAGCAAATCTTGCATTTGCCGATCTTACCGGAGCAACTCTTGAAAACGCAAGCGCACAATTTAGTAACCTAAGTAATGCTATTTTGACTAAGGCGAATGCAGAAGGTTTAAATATTTCGGATGCAATTGCCGCAAATATACAAGCTCGAGAAGCTAATTTGAAAAATCTTATTGCGGAAAGAGCAGTTATATCAAAAGGTGATTTTACTAAGGCAGTATTAGAAAACGTAAATCTACAGTGCGCAGACGCTACAGAATCTATATTTAAAGAAGCTAATCTTCGACGAGCTAATCTTAAAGGAACAAATTTAGGCGGAATTAATAAAGAAGCGGCAGACTTTGATAGAGCGCAAATAGATGACGGGACGCAACTACATGATACTAAGGGAGTTGCAAAAGGTCAGGTAGAATATCATAATGCAAACGGCACTAAAAATTTAGCAGAAATTAATGAAATAAGCGCATTGAAAGATAAAATTCATGCTCGAGAACAAAGCGGTTGGTTTTTAAAATCTACTATCGGACAATTTTGTACTAAAATCGGTAAAGGAGCTACGGAAGGAATTAGTAGCATTACAAATCTCCTGGCAAGTAAAAAAGCATTGGTAGCAGTTGCGGTGGTAGTGGGACTCGCAGTAGCAGCTGCTCCATTTGCCGTATTGCCTATACTTGCTGTAACAGGAATTGGAACCACAGCTGCAATTGCTTTAGCTGCAGGAGGTGCTATAGTTGGCACGGGAGCTGCAATTGCTACATATAAAATCACTCAAAAACCTTTACTTAAATTAAAAAGAAGCTTCTAAAAATTTAAGTGCAACTATAGATAAATATATCTCGCCGCCGCCTGAAGATATTGATGAAAAAGTAAAAGAAGCACAGCAAGCACGACAGAATTATGCTAAAGAAAATGAAAAAGCAAAAGCAAATAATCTAAACAAGGTTGAGAATAATATTGATAAATCTAAACAAGCAGCAATATTACGGCAACATAATGTTTTGCCTCCTAAGGTGAAGAGTAAGAAAGAAGATATTAAAATAGATAAAAGAGCAGTTGTTGGAGAACATACGCAAAAAGTTATTAGTAACAGTAAAAATCCCGGAAAAGTCAAGGCAAAATAAGTGTTAAAAATTATAGCCGGTAAGTATAAAAATCTAGTAATACCTACTTTAGAAAAAGCGAAATACAGACCCTCTACCGGCAAGTTTCGTGAAGCATTATTTAGTATCTTAAGCTCCGGAGAATTTATTGACTATAAATTATTTGAAAATAACATTAATGTTTTAGACCTATTTTCCGGTAGCGGTAGCCTCGCTTTTGAAGCTTTATCGAGAGGCGTCGGAACTATTACCTTGATCGATGCAAATCTTGAATGTCTGAAAGTGGCGAAAGAATTTGCTAAAACGTTAGGAGAGTCGGATAAAGCTTATTTTGTTAATATAAATGCTTTAATTCTACCCAAAGCTAATAAAGTTTTTGACCTCGTTTTTATTGATCCTCCATATTACAATAATATAGTGCCTAAAGTAATGAAGGAACTCATAAAAAATAACTGGTTAAAAAACGGCTCTATTATAGTTATTGAAATGTCTAAAACCGATAATTACCTATTAGATAAAGATGTAGAAATAATTAAAGATAAGGTATATGGTAAGAGTAAGTTACTTGTTTTAAGGTATACTTATGTTACGGTTGCGTGAAATGAGAAATGTCTAAAAGATGATGTCATTCCCGTGAAAACGGGAATCCGGAAAAATTATAGAGTCATGCTGAATTTATTTCAGGATATCCTTAATTAGATGCTGAATCAAGTTCAGCATGACAAAAGAAAGCCTGGATTCCCGTTTTCACGGGAATGACATTGAACACGCTTAACCTATCCACCTAACAACGCCTCGCAGTAATGACACTAACATAAGAATACATATATAAAGTATGAGCAAAGAAAAAAAACACTATACATGCTCAAATTGCGGTAATGTTAGCCTTAAATGGTCAGGTCAGTGTTTTGATTGCGGAGTATGGGGAACAATTCTCGAAGAAATAGTAAGCTCAAATAAAGCGCTTGTAAAAGCCGGTAGTAAACAAAATATAGAAAAACTCTCAAGCGTTGCGATCGAGCAATTACGTATCCCGACACCTATCCACGAATTAAATAGAGTTCTCGGCGGCGGGCTTGTTACCGGTTCCGCTATTTTAATCGGCGGTGATCCCGGAATCGGTAAATCAACTTTGTTATTGCAGTTGGTCGCCAGCTCATTTCCTATAAATATCAATTGCTTATATATCACAGGTGAGGAATCGCTTGATCAAATAAAACTCCGGGCTTTAAGGCTAGAGCTAGTAAATAAAGAAACAAATATTTTAGCTGCTACTAATTTAGAAGATATTATTTCAACCATTGAGGCAAATAAAGAAAATATTGATTTAGTAGTTATCGATTCTATCCAAACCATTTCAACAAAAGAATTATCTTCCCCGCCCGGTACTGTTTCTCAAATTCGTGCTTGCGCTTACGAACTAGTAAATTATGCTAAGCAAAATAATATTATTCTGCTGCTTAGTTGTCACGTAACGAAAGACGGGCAACTTGCGGGTCCTAAAATATTAGAGCATTTGGTAGATACGGTATTATATTTTGAAGGAGATCATAATAACCATTTTCGTATTTTACGTTCCTATAAAAATCGTTTCGGCGGAGTAGGGGAGATTGGTGTTTTTGAGATGAGTAGTACGGGTTTGACGGAAGTATCTAACCCGTCTGAATTATTTTTAATGAAACGCGATAAAAACGTAACCGGCATTGCAATTTTTGCGGGTCTTGAAGGATCAAGACCGCTACTTACGGAAGTTCAAGCGTTAATCGTGCCTTCAAATATGGTTACTCCTAGGCGTTCCGCCGTTGGATGGGATTTAAATCGGTTATCGATGATTTTAGCGGTGCTTAGTAGTAGAATAGGGCTTAATTTATCTGCTCATGAAGTGTATTTAAGCGTTGCGGGAGGTCTTAAAATTACCGAACCGGCTTCGGATTTAGCGGTAGCTGCCGCATTAATTTCAGCCGCAACGAATATAGCGGTACCGGAGCAGAGCGTATTTTTCGGGGAAATAGGTTTATCCGGAGAAATAAGAAAAACATCCCAAGCCAATGCTAGAATAAAAGAAGCCGTCAAGCTTGGATTTAATAAAATTATTTGCTCTAAGTTAGAAAATTTACAATATGATTTTATTTCTTCTGTTACTCATTTAAGAGAGTTAAAAGAGATAATAAAATAATATATACTGCTCGTCTTTCAAGAATTGTTGTTGCGTGGATAGGTTAAAGCATGTTCTATGTCATTCCCGCGCAGGCGGGAATCTAGAAAATTAATAGTCATCCTGAATTTATTTCAGGATATTTTTCAATAGATGCTGAAACAAGTTCAGCATGACCATTATTTTTCTGGATTCCTGCCTTCGCAGGAATGACATAAAGGGCAGCAGGAATGACATACGGCACTTTTTTAGAGTCACGCAACAATGCTGTAGGCTTTGTTGCATGGATGGTTAAAATCGCTTAAAACTTGTCATACCGTGGCTTGACCACGGTATCCAGAAAAAATTAAAAAGCCTGACTGGATGCCGTGGTCAAGCCACGGCATGACATCGCGGTACTTTTAAAGAATACCCAAAATATAGCAATTTTCGATCCATGCAACAACGCTCACTCCTTGCAGGAATGACATAAGGGCTTATTATGAATACACAACAGCCGGTAGTTTATGAAATAGAAAATCTAGAGGATGCTAGGAATTTTTTATTGTCTTGTGATGCTCCAATTATATTAACAAATAAGGCCGGTAGCACGAAATATTATGGGATGTTAGTTGTTGATTATATGTTTAAGCAATTAACTAAAGAATTTTTAGAGAAAATTGTAAAAATCATTGTAAATGTAGAAGATAATCATCCGGCATTATTTACGGCAATTAAGCTTAACTATAAAGATATAACATATACCGGTAATTCAGCTGAAGCAATAAAAATATATGAACTTCAAAGACATAGGAATAATAATTGCTAAAAAACCTTTAAAAGAAAATTCTTTTATTCTTACGGTTTTTACTGAAAATCATGGGTTATATTCAGGATTCACTAAAGAATCGTCTAAAAAAACTAAAGCGATATATCAAGAAGGAAATATTATAGACTTTTTTTGGCAGGCAAGGTTACATGAGCATATAGGGCTAGCAAGGGGCGAGCTTATTAAAGCTTATAGCGGTTTATTATTAAGTAATAAAGCTAAGCTTTATGCTTTCAATTCTGTTATCTCTTTAATTAAACTTGCCTTTCATGAGCGAGAAAGCCATCCTAATTTTTTTACTTTTCTGGTAGAATATTTGGGGAAATTAACAGAAAATTTTTGTTTCCGGAATTATATTAATTTTGAGCTTGCGATGCTAGCCGAAGCGGGTTATGAACTAGTGCTTGATAAGTGTGCAGTTACCAAGGTAACAAGCAATTTAAGTTACGTTTCTCCCAAATCAGGGCGAGCGTTATGTGAGGAAATAGGATTACCTTATCACGATAAGCTATTGATTTTACCAAGATTTCTAACTTTAAGCAATCATGAAATTACTTTATCCGAAAAAAAACAAGCCCTAACTTTAACCACTTATTTTTTTAATAGATATTTCTTTTATAATAATCAGCAGCCTTATGCACGGCAGGCTTTTATTGATTACATAATCAACTGATCCCCACTCGCCTACATCCTTGCTCGTCGGCTCGCCTATTAATTTATAGGCTTCGCTCCTCGCGCCTTGTATGCAAATGGAGCTGAGTTGATTATGTTATACTACACAATTTAAATATAAAATAATGAAAATTTTAGCATTTGATACGGCAAATAATAGCGCTTCCGTGGCACTTTCGGACAATGAAACTATCTTAGCTTATCAAGAAGAGCTTTCGCCTTCTAGACAAGCAGAAACTATCTTACCGATGATAGAAGACGTTCTTAAAAGCGGTAAATGCACCTATGATGATATTGATTATTTAGCCGTAACTAACGGACCGGGAAGCTTCACGGGTATTAGAATCGGTTTGGCAGTGGCTAAAGGTATTTTATTCGGTACAAAAATCAATAGGGTGGCGGTAAGTAATTTTGAATTTGCTTATTTTAGGGCAATAGAGCAGGTTAAAGATTATGATAAGATATACATATTCTTAAATGCTTATCGGGGGCAATTATATAGCCAAGTTTTTAACAAAATCGGTGAGGCAAGTAAGCCGGTGCTAATAGATTATGATTTTGCTATTAATCTGTTAGCACAAGAAAAAGGTAATATAGTTTGCGCCGGTAGCGGTGCAGAATTTATTTACTCTAAAATTAAGCATTTACTGAATTTAATAATCCTACCGCGTTTTGCCGGAGTCAAGGCATCAATTATTTGTAAATATGTAGCTGCCAAGCTCAATACAGGGCAAGATATAAACGATTCTATAGAACCTCTTTATATCCGCCCCCCTGATGCTAAGGTTAAAGTAACGCGAATTATGGATAATTCTTATCCATAGTTGGGGTTAAAAGTCAACTCTAAAAAGATAAGAATTTGCTATACCATGCTACGTTTTCTCCTATAGTTTGTATACTATCCCAGGTATTTTCAAATATATTTTGACAATAAGAATAATAGTTAGCGTCATTATTACTTGAGTCTATCTTATCTGTATCCTTGATATAAATAAATTTATTAAGTGCATCTTCATAACTCTCAGAATCTGAAGAAAGTTTCTTGATAAGGTGTTTTTCGCTATGCTGATTTTTACTTATCAACTTATTAATCACTACCGAATCATTATTAACATCTAATATTTTTATTAAGTTCTTTGAAGATTTTTTACTTAACGGTATATCATCTCCTGCAATTGATGATTTTAACTCCTCTTTCATTTTGTTAATAAATGGATTTATTAACTGAGCTTCATTATGTTTTTTACTACTCATATAAAACTTGCTAAGATTATCAGTCATTTTACGTGTAGAGTGAACCATCATGTTTATATTATTCTGATCTTTTGCCTTTGTGAAGTTATAATAAGCGGTAAGTGCCTTCTCCTCTAAAGGGGTTATTTCAGAGTGATGCTCCTTGAATATTTTTGAGATTAACGGTTTAACTAAATGATAATTATCTGTATTCTTAACGCTATCTTCTAAAGATGTTTTTCCTATATCTTTTTGAATCTCTAAAAACTTTTCTAGTAATTTTGAATCCTCATTTTTTACTAATTTATCAAGAATAGTTTTATTAATCGCGTTATCTTTGGAACATATTTTTAATATATCTTTTTGTAGTTGATATATGTCTTTAGCTTTTAAATGAGAGTTACTTTTTAAATTTAAAACATAATCAAGATATTTTTCAGGAGTAAGAGCTAGTATATCTTTATAAATACTAGAATCTAATTTGTCATGTTTTAGTTGTTCGTAGGCATAATGTTCATAAGGACTTATTTCATTAGAATTTAATATTTTTGAAGCTAACAACTTAATTGCGATAGAATTATCTGTATTTATTAGTGCTTCATATAAATCACTTTTATTATCAACTTTGTCTAAAACTTTTTTTAGTAATGATACAGAACAATCAGTTTTTACTAATTGTTTAATAATAGATGATCCTTCTAGGTTTTTTTGATCCCAATCAAATGTTGTATCTCCTAAGCACCGTTCTAATATAGGAGGTAATATATGGTACTGATCGAAACTATCGGATAATATCGCTAAAATATCAGAAAGTACCGTATAAGTGTTAGGATGAGGTGAATAAAGAGGATTGTAAGAGGGAGCAGAAGGATAGGGAAAAGTATTTTCTTCTTTTAAGCTAGAGGATATAGGTTTATTTATGTATTTTTCTTTGTTTGTAATGACCATAGTTATTTTTCCTTTTTAACTTATCTAAATATATTTTTCTAATTTATAAATCTCATTGGCGTTGTTGCATGGCTCGAATTTTCGATGTCATTCCCGCTCAGGCGGGAATCCAGAAAATTAATAGTCATCCTAAATTTATTTCAGGATCTTTTTCAATAGATACTGAAACAAGTTCAGCATGACAAAAAAAAGCCTATATCCCCGCTTTTGGGCGTTGTTGCATGGCTACCGGAATCGTCATTGCGAGGAGGCATTTATGCCGACGCGGCAATCCAGTTAAACATATTTTTATACTAAACTTGTTTAGTATTCTAATTAAATCCCTCATTACATTCGGGATAGCCTGGATTGCCGCAGCCACTTCGTGGCTTCGCAATGACGAGTTTTTTATTAATTTTCGAGCCATGCAACAACACCCCGCTTTTGCGGGAATGACATACGACACTTTTTTAGAGCCATGCGACAACGCCAATCTCATTAGAAAAATTGGATGATAATATAATACTATTTTTAAAAGAAACAAGGTAAAAGTTAATCTAAATTAACTTTTACCTTAATTGAAATTAATTATGTTTAATTTTTGCTTGTGCAGCAGCTATTCGTGCGATGGGGATACGGTAAGGGGAGCAGGAAATATAATCTAATTTCATTCGATGAAAAAAATCTATGGACGCCGGGTTGCCTGCATGCTCTCCGCAAGCACCGAGTTTTAAACTAGCTTTACTAGCTTTTCCACGTTTTATAGAAATCCCTATTAGTTCTCCGACTCCTTCTTCGTCTAAAATAGTGAAAGGATCAAAATCAAAAATCTTTTCTTCTAGATAATACGGAAAAAATGAAGCTACGTCATCGCGTGAAATACCATAAGTAGTTTGAGTTAAATCGTTAGTACCAAAACTAAAATAATCGACTTCCTTGGCTATTTCTCTGCTATTTAAAGCGGCTCTCGGTAGTTCAATCATGGTACCGATTATGAAAGAAAATTTATATTTATAGCGATTTTGTAGGTCATTCACTATTTCGTAGATATAAGATTTTAATTTTTTTATCTCATTAACATTGCTAATTAAGGGAATCATTAATTCTAAAATGCAATCTATATTTTCTGCGCGGTGTAATTCATACATAGCCGTAAAAATTGCTTCTATTTGCATCTGATAAATCTCCGGCGATGAGATACCTAAACGGCAGCCACGATGCCCAAGCATAGGGTTTGTTTCATGCATCGCATGCAAACGTTGATGAATTAAAGATAACGGTAAATTTAAATTATCCGCTAAATTTTGTTTGTCAAATTCGGTTGTCGGTAAAAATTCATGTAAAGGCGGATCGAGTAACCTAATATTTATCGGTTTACCTTGCATAATACGAAATAATGCCTTAAAATCCTCAATCTGCAAAGGTAATAGCTTATCTATTGCGTGTTTTCTTCTTTCTATGTCAGGGGCAATAATCATTTCCCTAACTAACGGAATCTTATTTTTATCAAAAAACATATGTTCGGTGCGGCATAACCCTATTCCTCTAGCGCCGAATTTTAGAGATACTGCCGCATCCAGGACGGTTTCGGCATTAGCTCGAACTTTTAAATGACTTATCTCATCAGCCCAAGTTAAAATTAATTCCGATTCTTCGGTAAAAACCGGCTGAATTAACGGCACTGCCCCTAAAAAAACTTTGCCGGTTCCACCGTCTATTGTTATCATTTCACCTTGTTTAATAGTTATACCGCCTGCTTTTAATAATTGATTTTTCTCGTCTATTATTAAATTATTCGTACCGCAAACACAGGGTTTCCCCATACCTCTTGCAACCACCGCCGCGTGTGAGGTCATGCCGCCTCTAACGGTTAAAATTCCGCTTGAGACATGCATGCCGTTGATATCTTCGGGGCTAGTATCATGCCGAACTAAAATTACTTTATGGTGATGAGACATTTTTTCGGCGTCATAAGGAGAAAAAACCACAATACCCGTCGCAGCTCCGGGGGAAGCCGGTAAGCCCTCGGTTATAGCAGTAAGATTTTGACTATAATCAATTCTTGTATGCAGCAGCTGGTTTAGTGATTCAGGATCGATGCGCATTATAGCTTGATCTTTAGAAATTAATTTTTCTTGAACCATCTGCACGGCAATTTTAATACTTGCAAGCGCAGTTCTTTTGGCACTGCGAGTTTGTAAAATATACAACTTATTATTTTCTATAGTAAATTCTATATCTTGCATATCAAGATAATGTAATTCTAGTTTTTTACAAATTTCTTCTAATTCGGCAAATATTTCCGGCTTTACTATCTGCATCGAAGGAGTTGAACCTATACCCTTTGAAACGATAGGGAAGGGGGTACGTGTACCGGATACGATATCTTCGCCTTGCGCATTTATTAAAAATTCTCCGAAGATTCCTTTTTCACCGGTAGAAGGGGAGCGAGTAAACGCTACACCCGTTGCCGAATTATCACCTAAATTACCGAAAACCATAGATTGGATATTGATAGCGGTACCGAATGTTTCACTGATATTATGAATTCTTCTATATATTACCGCTCTATTGCTCATCCATGATTGCAAGACCGCTTTAATTGCTGCTTCTAGCTGGCTGTAAGGATCGCTAATTAATTGACCGGTATATTTTATAATTATCTTTTTAAAATCTTCGATTATTTTTTCTAAAATTTCTATCGTAACATCGTTATCTCTATAAATATTGGCTTGAATCTTATGCGCTTCGTATATTTGATCAAATAAATCAGCTTGTATAAATAACACGGTCGAGCCGTACATTTCCAAAAACCGTTTATAACTATCAAGGGCAAAACGTTTATCATTGCTAGAAATAGCAAGTGCGGTGCAAACTTCATCGTTCATACCAAGGTTGAGAATGGTATCCATCATACCGGGCATGGAAATTGTTGAGCCTGAGCGTACCGATAATAATAAAGGATTCTTACTATCGCCGAAAATTTTACCGGTAGTTATCTCAAGCTTTTTAATAGCCTTTTTTAATTCACTGCTGAAATTTTTAGGAAAACTATGATTATGGTTATAAAAATAATTACAAAGTTCGGTAGTAATAGTAAAGCCATCGGGAATAGGAAGATTTAAATTAGACATCTCGGCAAGCCCTGCGCCTTTATTACCGAGTATATTTTTCATGCCGGCATTACCGTCGCTGCCGCTAGTCCCGAAATAGTAAATTAATTTATTCATATAGCAAAAATAATTATAACTATTTTATAATATAGTATGAGGGAAATAGCCGCAATAATAAATTAAGAATATATGAATTTACTGAATAAAATTTTTTTTTAAATATCATTGACTAAAAGGGGAAAATTTAGCATAATTAACACGGTCGTGCAGTTGCGTGTTTAAATTCTTCCGAATTTCACGAGGAAAGTCCGGACTCTATAGAGATATGGTGCTGGGTAACGCCCAGCGAGGTAGAACACCTAAGGGATAGTGCCACAGAAAATAAACCGCCGATTTTTTCGGTAAGGGTGAAAAGGTGCGGTAAGAGCGCACCGGTAGATTGGTAACAAACTACGCATGGAAAACCCCGCCAGGAGCAAAATCAAATAGGCGTTACAGAACTTCATGTTCCCGGGCATCTCTAACCGGTTGTAACGCGGGTGGATTGCTTGAGGTAAATGGTAACATTTATCCCAGATAAATAACTGCAATGGATGAAATAGCTTAACCGCTCTATAGTCCTTACAGAATCCGGCTTATAGACCATATGTACAGTGTCATACCGTGGTCAAGCCCACTACTGTACGAACGTTGAAAAAAGGCTGTGTCATGCCGTGACTTGATCACGGCATCCAGGAAAATAAAGCCATATTAGACTTATTTTAGAATCTTTTTATGATATTATAAGCTGGACTGAAGTGGTCGTAGCCACGGAATGACAGAATTTTTACCTCTTTATTTAAACGTTCGTACAGTAGTGGGGCAAGCCACGGTATGACAGCGTACTTTTTGCTATATACTCCTATGAAATGAAAAGTAAGATGCCGACTAAGACTGAATAGTCATAAAATAATGAAAAAATTATACCATTATCCTATCTGCCCTTTATCAAGACAAGCAAGAGTATTTTTAAGAGAACTGGATATTCAGTTTACAATGATTAAAGAAGATTATTGGCAATTCAATAAAGAATTTTTAAAAATAAATCCTGCCGGCACTTTACCGGTTTTAGAAGAATCTTATGGATTATTTATAATCGGAATTTATCCTTTTATTGAGTATATCCATGAAAAATATCCAAATTTTAATTTTTTAGATGAAGACGTAAATATACGTTGTGAAACTCGTCGATTATTTTCTTGGTTTAACGATAAATTCTATCGTGAAGTAACAAAAATTATTATCGATGAAAAAGTAATAAGATCAATTTCAAATATGGGTAGCCCAAGAACGGAATTTTTGCGTGCTGCTAAAAATAATTTAAACCGTCATTTAGAATATATGACAAATCTATTTGAGCAAAGAAGCTTTATCGCTTCGGATTCTCTTAGTGCCGCCGATATTGCCGGTGCTTGTCATTTATCGGTTCTTGATTATTTTGGCGAAATTTATTGGGAAAAATGGCCTCATATTAAACACTGGTATTCGTTAATAAAGTCACGCCCGTCTTTCAGATTGCTATTACAAGATAGGATCCCCGGCTTCTCTCCCCCTATTTGCTATGCAGATTTAGATTTTTGACTTGAGTATCCATTTCTAACAAATAATATTCACGATCTTCTTCGGTACGTAAATAATTTTCTTCGGTTCTTTTCCTTCTAAAAATTTTTGGATTTTCGGTAAAGAGGTAACAGTTTTTTTTATTTCTTCTTCATCCGCAAAAATAGTAAATTCATAGGTATCTCGAAGCTTACCGTTAACTTGAATTGCCATAATATAAGCCGCCGGCGTAAGCAAAGACTCATCAAAATCCGGAAATGTTCCCTTATATAGAGGAGTTTGATTGCCTAGCGTTCGCCAAGTTTCTTCAGTAGTATGCGGAATAAACGGATTTAATAGCTGAGTTAAAATAGTAAAACCTCTTTCAAAAGTTCTTGTATCTGCAAATTCTTCTTTTTTTAGTTCGTCCTCCAAGCCGTTAAATAGTTCACGCATTCTAGCAATAGCTTTATTTAAGCGAAAATATTTTATATCCTCGCCGACATGTTTTATTGTAGAGTGAATTAACCTATTGAGTTCCTTATTATACGTAGTACTAGGGGCAATTTTTATTACTGACGCTAATATTCCCATACTTTCAAATTTAATAATAAAGCGTGCACAGCCTTCAATGCCGCTTGTCGACCATTCTAAATCCTTTTCCGGCGGGCTATCGGATAACACGAATAGCCTGATTGCATCGGCTCCGTAATTAGCTAGCATGGTCTCAAGATCAATAAGATTCTTTTTAGATTTACTCATCTTCTCGATGCGCCCTTGCTTTACTTTCTCACCGGTGTCTTTATGAACAAAATTATCTCCTTGTTTTATAACTTCATCGGGGTATAACCAGTTATTATTAGCATCTTGATAAGTCGCATGTAAGACCATCCCTTGAGTAAATAAGCCGGTAAAAGGTTCTCGAATAGTTAAATAATTTTGTTCATTCATTACTTTGGTAAAAAATCTTGCATATAGTAAATGCATAACGGCATGCTCGATACCGCCGATATATTGATCTACCGGTAGCCAGTAATCGCAAGCGGCTTTATCGGTCATCTTTTCAGCATTAGGTCGGCAATATCTGGTAAAATACCAAGAAGATTCAAAAAACGTATCAAACGTATCCGTCTCACGAATTGCCGGTTGCTGACATTTCGGACAATTAACATGTTTCCAACTAGGATGGTTATCAAGCGGATTACCATGCCCGTCAAATGTTACGTCATCAGGCAATGTAACGGGTAAATTATTGTAAGGTACAGGAACTACCCCACAAGCCCCGCAGTGAATCATCGGAATAGGGCAGCCCCAAAATCTTTGCCGAGATATCCCCCAATCTTTTAGGCGATAATTAGTAACGGACTTACCTATGGAAAGCTTTTCAAACTCCTCGATAACTTTTTGTTTGGCATCCGAAGCAGTTAAGCCGTTTAGGAAATCAGAGTTGATTAGAATATCATCATTATTTATTACCCGTTTGATAGGAAGACTCATATTAATTGCCAGCTCATGATCGCGTGCGTCGTGAGCAGGGCAGCCGAAAATTGCACCCGTGCCGTAATCCATTAGAACGAAATTGGTAATAATAACCGGCATAACGATATTAGCATCAAACGGGTGAATCGCATAAAGACCGGTAAATATTCCTTCTTTCTCGGCCTTATCAAGCTCAAGGTTACTAACGACATTTGAACATTTAGTAATAAAATCAGTTATTTTCGGTGTTTTTTCTACTAACTGCTCAATTATCGGATGGTTAAAAGCAATTCCGACAAAAGCTGCGCCATAAATAGTTTCCGGTCTAGTTGAAAATACTTCAATGCTAGTACCTTGATAATCCTTAATCTGAAAATGAAAATTAGCGCCGATTGATTTACCTATCCATTTTTCTTGCATAAAACGAACGGAATCAGGCCAGTCTGTCAAATTTTGTAGCTCGTTTAATAATTCTTCTGCATAAGCAGTGGTTTTTAAAAACCACTGCTTAAGATAACGTTTTTCAACTAACGCGCCGGAGCGCCAACCGCGTCCGTCTACTACCTGCTCATTAGCAAGCACTGTATTATCAACGGGATCCCAATTAACAAGCGATTCTTTTCTGTAAGCTAAACCCTTTTCATATAACTCTAAAAAGAATTTTTGTTCATGTTTATAATAATCGGGATCGCAACTAGTTATCTCCCTAGCCCAATCATAGGAAAAACCCATAAACTTCAACTGCTTACGCATAGTTGCGATATTTTCGTAAGTCCATTCTTTCGGATGCGAGTTATTTTTGATAGCGGCGTTTTCGGCAGGAAGCCCAAAAGCATCCCAGCCCATCGGATGAAGTACGTTAAAGCCTTTTGCCGTCATGAATCTTGCTATTACATCACCGATAGAGTAATTGCGTACATGTCCGACATGGATTTTCCCCGAAGGGTAGGGTAGCATCTCCAGCACGTAATATTTGGGTTTATTGCTATTATTTGAGACTTCAAAAGCCTTTTCATCATGCCAAATTTTTTGCCATTTCTCTTCGATATCTTTCATAATTTTATTATTTTCTATCGGCATTAATGTAAAGAGCACGTGCTTTTCTTAAAATTTTATCCTCAAGAATAAGAGCAAGGTCGGATTTACTATCACTTTGCTGCCAATTATTATTTTTAAGTATTTCTTCAAATATTTTTACCTCTAATGCATCAGGGTGGATTACATCGTCTTTAATAAAAATATTTATTTTAAAACGAAAATTTTGTTTACCGCGAGGACTATACCATTCGGTAATTATAACCCCGCCGTTTGAATCAACTGAGGCTAAAGGCGCAAAGCTTAAAGTTTCTATTGAAGCTTGCCAAAGATATTTGTTAACCAAACATCCGCTTGCTTTGGTTGATTCGTTTTTAACTTTACCGGGTCTAAAAATTATTCCTTCACCGCCTGCCGCAGACCCTATTTCTTCCCATTTTTTGTCTCTCTCGCTTTGCGGATAGCCGTCATCTGCTAAAATATTACTACTTGCACTTATATTATAAGTAATAAGAATCATTGAAAAAAATAATTTTAAATTCTTTTTCATGGTCACCATTAATAAATTGGGTTTTATTTGAAAAATAATAGAGAAGCTTTATATTTTAGTCAAAATAAAAACAGCGTCATTGCGAAGAAGTTATTGCCGGCGTGGATACCGGAATCGTCTGAGCTAAGGAGCCGTAGGCGTTGTTGCATGGCTCAAAAAATAATAAAAATCCGTCATGGCGAAGCCGCGTAGTGGCTGTGGCCATCCAGGCTATCCCGAATATATGAGGGATTTAATTAGAATACCAAAAAATTTATATAGGTGGCAAGTTTAGTATAAAAATATGTTTATACTTAGATGGCCACGGCGCCAAGAGGCGCCTCGCCATGACGACTCCGGTAGCCATGCAACACAATGCGGGTCAAGCCACGGGGTGACCATTCTTTAGCTTACTTAAGCCTATTCCTTCAGAAATAAGCTCATTAAACTCCTTTTCGTTAGAATATTCTAGTGTTGTTTTTTCTTTTATTTGGTTTTTAAACCAGGTAATTTGTCTTTTTGCATATTGCCGAGTTTTGTTTTGTGCTAAAATTAATGCTTCATCTAAAGTTATATTGCCGTTTAGATATGCCGAAATTTCGCTTACTCCGACAGCCTTTAAGGCAGAACTGTTAAACCCTGCAAAATTTTCCTTCATTGAAGCTATTTCGGTAATTGCCCCTTCCTTAAATATTTTTTCTAATCGTTCATTGCATGTTTTGTATAAAAATGTTCGTTCAGGAGAAAGAAATATTACCTTAAAATTAAATTCCGATAAAACTGATTCCTTGGGAAGAGTTTGAAAGAAAAAAATAGATTTGCCTGTTTGTAAAAATACTTCATAAGCTCTAGCTAAACGTTGAGTATCGTTTGGCTTTATTTTAGCAGCCGCTAAAGGATCGATATTTTTCAGCTGACTAAAAAATTCTGCTGTACCTATTTTAGCATGTAAGCTTCTAACCCGCTCTCTTACATTTTTTGATATTTCCGGAATTTGATTATAACCGAATAACAAAGAGTTAACGTACAAACCTGTGCCGCCGACTAATATTACTAATTTATTTCTATAGCTTATTTCTTTTATTTTTTCTGCCGCTAACTGCAAATATTTTACTACCGAAAATTCCTCGGTGATAGGCAAAAAGTTATATAAATGATAAGGTATTTCGGTTTTATAATTTTCCGGCGGCGATGCAGTAATAATAGGAATTTCTTTATATACCTGCATGGAGTCGATATTTACTATTTCGCCGTTGTAAGTTTTAGCTAAATGGTGGGCTAAATAAGATTTACCGCTAGCCGTCGGACCGCATATAATAATTACTTCTTTTTTCACTTTAATTTAAGTTTTTTAATGGATAACTAAAATTAATTATGATCCACACAACAACACCTTCCCGCCTGCGCGGGAATGACATCGAACACTATTCTATAGTCAGCCTATACTTAGTAAGCAACTTCTCTAAAGTCGACTTTAAGTCCTCTAATCCTTTAGCAGTCGTGGACTCGGCTCGTGCGATAATTGCAGGTTCGGTATTGGAGCTTCGCAGCAACCACCAGCCTGTTTCGGTATTGACACGTATCCCGTCAATATCGTTAAACTCTATTCCTTCTTTTAATAGCCGTTCTTTTATCTCACTAATTATTTTAAATTTCATCGTGTCGGAAACAGAAATTTTCATTTCCGGCGTACTATATGATTTGGGTAAATTTTGGATAAGCTCATCTAATGATTTGTTTGAGCAAGATAATAAATCAAGAAAACGTAAAGCTGCATAAATCGCATCATCATAACCGTAATATTTATCGGCAAAAAATATATGACCGCTCATTTCTCCGGCAAGTAAAGCATTTGTTTCCTGCATTTTACTTTTTATAAAAGGATGACCTGTTCGCCATATTAAAGGCTGCCCGCCATATGACTTAATTTGATCAATTATCGACCGGCTTGCTTTTACGTCAAGTATAATGGTTGCGTTAGGATGCTGCTTTAAAATATCTTCGGCAAATAAACAAACAATTTGATCACCGAATAATATTTGGCCGGTTCTACTCACAATGCCTAATCGATCACCGTCACCGTCAAAAGCTATACCGATATCACAATTTTCTTGAGTCACAACTTCTATTAATTCCTTAAGGTTGGAGGGTCTTGTCGGGTCGGGGTGATGGCTTGGAAAATTTCCGTCAATCTTACTATTTATAACTATATTATTATTCGGTAACCTTGTCTTTAAAGCTTCCGTAATATCTCCGGCTGCTCCATTTCCCGGATCCCAAGCAACTTTTAGTTTAGGGTTAATAGATATATTATTTAAAATTCGCTCTAGATATTTAGATTGTATGTCATTGTTGTACTCTATGTTATTACCGCACTCTATGTCATTCCGTTGATCGCAGGAATCCGGTTTATTCTTTATTGTTTCCCGGATTCCCGCCTTCGCGGGAATGACATAAAGGGATGCGGGAATGACATTGAAGCGGCTATCCAAAATCCTCGTTAGTAAATCTTGTATTTGAGAACCGAAAAACGGCTTGCCCATTGCTAGCATCTTAAAGCCGTTATCATCTTTTGGGTTATGAGAACCGGTAACCATGATACTTGCTGCCGGCATTAGTCGTTTATCGGCAAAATATAGCATCGGCGTCGGTACGATGCCTATTGTAATTACGGATGCGCCTCCGTCTACTAATCCTTTAATTAATGAATCATAAAGGGCAGGGGAGCTAAGCCTGCCGTCACGACCGATACAAATTTTATTATTGTTATTGCTTATAGTAGTTTCGGCAAAACAAAATCCAATTTTATAAGCGGTTGTTTCAGTTATATCTGTAAAGCTATTGCCTCTTATATCATAAGCTCTAAAAATTTCTTTATTGATGGGCATTTATTTTCTAAAAGTATATTTGCTTGTTTTTTATTTCGATGTCATTCCGTGAAAACGGGGCGTTGTTGCATGGCTAGAATTTTTGCAAAGTGCTTGGGTGTCAAGCCACGGTATGACACCGTACTTATAATAACCATAATACGGTAAATTATTAGCCATGCAACAACGCCGCGACTGCTGACATCCTACGCCTCGTAAACCCTAGTTGCAATTTCCTTAAGCTCCTTTGCTACCGCAGATAAATTCGCACAGTTTGCCATTGATATATAAACATCCAAAGTTTCTTTGGCAATTCTTTTTTGCTTTTCAATTGATTTTATATTAGTAATAGTCCTCATATTATGTAAACGATCTATAACTTTAATAGTGCAGGCTTTACGCTCTAGGTCAGGGAAGTTATTGATTTTATAAAAGATTTCTTCTTTAGATAATTGGTGTTCGGTACTATTTCCGCTACTCTTTTATTGAAAAGTAATTCAATTTGTTTAAGAGAAGAAGAGGTATCTTCGATCACGTCATGTAAAATAGCCGCGATAATAGTATCCGTATCAAAGAGATAATCCGAAACCATTGAGGCAACTTCCATAGGATGCGAATAATAAGGCTCTCCGGAATGTCTTTTTTGCTCACCGTGAGACTTTTTTGCAAAGTAAATTGCTTTTTCGATTTCGTTAAGATTTATTTTATTTTTTGCAATTTCATTTTTTTTAGCAAGTTTATTAAATAGTTCCTTAGCATAATAATTATCCGATTCACTTCCCTCATTCATAATTATCTCCAATAACTATTTGATTATTAAGTAAATTATAAGCTAAAAGTATTTCCTAGATATACTTTTTTTACTTCCGCGCTTGTAGCTACTTCTTTTGAATTACCTTCTAATAGTACTTTGCCGTCAAAAATAACATAAGCTCGATCTACAATATCTAAGGTATCGCGTACATTATGATCGGTAATTAAAATACCGATATTAAACTCACGTAAATAAGTAATTAGGTTTTTTATATCTGAAACGGCAAGGGGATCAATCCCTGCAAGCGGCTCATCTAACATAATAAATTTAGGTTCGATAGCCAAAGTTCTAGCAATTTCAAGCCTACGCCTCTCCCCGCCCGATAACCCTACGGCAGGTAAATCTTTTAAATGTAAAATAGAAAATTTCTTTAATAAATCATTTGTTTTTTGTTCAATTATTTCTTTATCGTTTTCGGATATTTCTAATATTGCCTTAATATTATCCTTGACCGATAACCCACGAAAAATTGAAGGTTCTTGAAGAAGATAACCAAGACCTAATCTTGCTCTTAAATATATCGGTAAATTAGTAATATTTTTATTATTTAATAATAATTTCCCTTTGTCGGGTTTCATTAACCCGATAATAATACTAAAACAAGTAGTTTTTCCTGCTCCGTTGGGACCGAATAATCCAACCACTTCACCTTTATTTAGCTCAAGAGAAATGTCGCTCAGTATCATCCTTTTTTTATAGGATTTTGATATATTTTTAATTTCTAATTTATCCATTAATTTTTTTTCATTGCAGTGTCTAAATCAATATAATAAATTAGTTTATCGGTTTTTAAAATACTACCGTCATGCTGTAATATTACGTTACCGAGTAAAATAAGTTGTTTATTGTCTAAAAAATATTCTGCCGAATCGGCAATTAATAATTCATCATGCATTTCTCTCTTTACCGTTAATTTTGTCGGAATAATAATACGATCAACGGTTTTTTCATTTCCTTCTATTTTATAAATAACTTCTAATATCTCTGTTCTTAATACTGCATCCTCAAAATATACGATTACTTTTCCTATATATTCTATTTTCTGCTTTATTCTATCGATAATTAAACTATCGGATTGTATATATAGATTAGAAGGAAGAGCTTTAACTTCTTGCTCTTTTGCAAATATTTCCGTTCCGAATAAAAACAGTAAAATAAATAGTATCTTATATTTAAATCTAAACCGGAACATAAACATAATTCCAATTAAAAATTTAATAGATTGATAGTTGTAAAAACATTCCCTTTAAAAATTATAAGATTATTATCATTTTGAGTACTAAAACTATTTGATATTACACTAGAATTTTTATAAGTTAATGTGACGGAAGAGTTACTTACTATATCTTTTTGAATTAAATCAATTTGTGCGTCATTAGTATTAAATACTATATCTTCTAAAAAAACTTTTACATCATTTTGTAAGTTTAAAATGTTTGATTCCTTATTTAAAAAACCGTTTTTTGCATTAATAGTAAGCAGGCGGTTGTCATTTAATTCATACAATACATTTATTTTATCTAATTTATATTTATCATCTGAATCTTTTATAGCTTGCTCGGCTTTAACTGTATATGAATTTAAATTTTTATTCAGCCCTTCAAAAACAGAATCTTTTAATATAATTTTATATTCTAGATTATGCTCGGTAGCATGATTGACCTTGGCGGAAGAGGATAGGGGAGTATTTAGCTTGTGATCGTGTTTTTCAATCATATTAGAAGTATTTTTTATTAATATATATCCGATATATAAAATTCCTATTATGCATAAAAAAGAGAAAATTTTTAATGAAGCAGTTTTTATTTTATAAGATAACATACGGATATTTATATGTGGGTTGTTATGGTGTTATTTCCGGCTGGTCGGTTAGCATGTTCTATGTCATTCCCGTGAAAACGGGAATCTAGAAAAATTATAGTCATCCTGAATTTATTTCAGGATCTTTTAATAGATGCGGCAAACTTGTTCAGCATGACAAAGAAAAGCCTGGATTCCCGCCTACGCAGGAATGACATAGTAAGCAGCGGGAAGGACATCAAAAAAATGACGATCCAGTTTAACTAACCCCGCTTCTTAGTAAATCATGAATATGAACAATACCTTTAACTATATTATTCAAAACTACCGGTATATTAGTGATCTTTTCGTTTTTTATCAAATCCAATGCATCTTTGGCAAAGATAAACGGCGAAATATAAGTAGGATTTTTAGTCATTATATCGATCGCAAATTTTGCATTTATCTTATCGTTAATATGACGACGCAAATCGCCGTCCGTTATAATTCCTAGTAAATGTAAGTCTTTATCAACTACTAAAGCACACCCCAAGCATTTTTCATTCATTATGATTATAGTATCGGTAAAAGGCGTGTCTTCATATACTAAAGGTATTTGATCACCGGTACGCATCAAATCACCGATTTTTGTCAGATTTGCTCCAATCTTGCCGCCCGGATGATATAGCCGAAAATCATCTTTAGTAAAGCCACGCTCTTCATGTACTGCAGTTATTAAAGCATCACCGAGTGACAGCATTATTAAGGAAGAAATAGTAGGGGCGCCGATTAACGAAGCTTCCGCATATTTCGGAACTATCAATAAAAAATCACTTTTTTGTGCTAAATTAGAAGTAGCGTTCATCGTCATGGCCACAATTTTTATGGACAAGTTTCGGCAATATTCAATTATATTAATTAATTCTTTAGTCTCACCGGAATTAGATAGCATAATAACCAAATCATCAGAGGTTACCATACCTAGGTCGCCATGGCTTGCTTCTGCCGGATGAAGATAAAAAGCCGGCATACCCGTCGAGGCAAAGCTAGCTGCTATTTTCCTGGCAATATAACCGCTTTTACCCATACCGGTCAAAATTACTCTGCCTTTAAAATGTAAAAGATAATTTATAATTTTATCAAAATCATTCGGTATATTGTCGGATAATTTTTGTAAAGCGCTAGCTTCTGCGAAGATAACTCTTTTAGCAATAGCCGAATAATTATTATTAATCTTTTTGGTCATATTGGTCATAATAATATTATATTACAAAAATTAAGCTTTGACTAGATTAGATTTAAGATATAGATATTACAAAAGTTCTATAATCTATATTATGGAAAGTAAAACATAGATATTTATTAATTTCAGCTCGGGCCTCCGTTAATATATTTCTTATTTTATCTCCTTTCTTTGTTCTATTTTATATTAAAAATAAACAATATTTATTGACTTTAGCCACATGATCTAACATTATCTCACATAAGTGTAATGTGAGGTAAACAATGAACTGGCAAGATTTTCGTATACACAAAAGACTAAATTTAAACCCCTCTGTTGTTGAAGAAATATATACTACAATTTCTGAAATTGATGGAGTAAAAAATAGTTGGCAAATCACCGAAAAGCTTTTACCTCAAACAATCGATCGACTCACACGTTCAGTAATTATAACATCTACAGGGGCTTCTAATCGTATTGAAGGTAATAAGCTTACTGATACTCAAGTAGAAAGTTTATACAGAGGTTTGCGTGTTCAAAAATTTAAAACGCGTGATGAGCAGGAAATAGTTGGGTATATACAATGTCTTGAATTGATATTTAATAATTATCAAGAAATCTATATTACAGAATCATTTGTGTTAAAGCTGCATAGTGACATGTTGGTTTATAGTGAAAAGGATATACGGCATAAAGGAAATTATAAATTTGGATCAAACCGAGTAGAAGCAAAAGATTATAATGGTAATATAATTGGCGTAATATTTGATCCGACTCCACCTTATTTGGTAAAAAAAGAAATGCAAGAATTAATAGATTGGTATAATTGGGCTTTTACTAATAAAGTAAAACATCCGCTTATCCTTATTGCTAATTTTATTTTTGAGTATTTAGCAATCCACCCATTTCAAGATGGAAATGGTAGGACGAGTAGATTGTTAACTAATCTACTACTTTTAAAGCATGGATATTTATTTACTCAAATTGTTTCTCATGAACGCATTATAGAGGCAAATAAAACTGATTATTATGTAGCACTTAATAAAACTCAATCTACATGGAAAACAGAATTAGAAGATATTACTTCTTGGTTAAAATTTTTTTTAAATATCGTTAAATTACAAAGTACTCAAGCATTACAAATTATTGAAGAGGATAATATAGAATATTTATTGTCTGCAAAACAGCTAGCTCTATGGAACTGGATTAATGAAGGAATCGAAGAATTTAGCCGCAAAGATGCTGTCAACGCATTAGGGTTTCCTGAACGTACCGTTGAGTCTATAATTAAAAAATTAGTGGATTTAAAACGTTTAAATCGATTAGGACAAGGTAAAGCTACACGTTATAAGCTTACAAATAAAATTAAAAAAAGTACTAAGTAATCCACTTTTCCAATTCTTGAAGAGATTTTTTTATTGCTTCTACGTTTGGTTGTGATTCTTTATTTGATGGTGGTAGTCTGCCTATCATTATAACTAAACCCTGAACCAAGTTTGTTAAAGTCATAAAACACTAGAGTTTATTAGTAAGACATATCTAACTATCATTATAACTAAACCCTGAACCAAGTTTGTTAAAGTCATAAAACACTAGAGTTTATTAGTAAGACATATCTAATAATATATTATCTTTTTATTTTGAATCATTATCGCTGTAACAGAAATAAGCGCAAGAGTTATACTTACCATAAAGAAAATACCTAAAATTAAAGGAGATTGATATTTTTCTAATAAATAAGAAGCTATAATCGGAATGAAGCTTGCTACTGAATAAGCACTATTATAAATTAAGGCTGTAGCGGTGTAGCGCATTTTAGTAGCAAATAAACGTGATAATATAGGCATGTAGCTAGTAAAAAAAAGAGAAATAAATAATTGATAGATTATAAAAAATATTTGCAGTGACCAAAAAGTTTTATAATTAAGTAAAGTAAACGATAAAAATAAAAATATGCTGAAAAATATTAAAGAGAATAATAAAATTTTTAACTTTGAAATATAATCCGACAACCAGCCAAAAATAATTGTAAAGATAAAAGAGGTTACCATACTAACCGTCATACTACTGTAGATATCAGCTAATTCATAATTAAAATATTTATTGATATAAACAGGAAAATATAGATTTATAATAACCAAATTAGCATGAAAAAATACTAATCCGAAACCTATAGCTATTGTAGGTAAGTTTTGCGACAGTAATAACTTTAACGGTAGTAATAAATTAGTGTTAGTTTTTTTATTTCGGCTATTCTCTTCTTGTAGAAATTCCGGTGTTTCACTAATATTTTTACGAATATAGTAAGAAATTATAGCCAATACTCCTCCTATTATAAAAGGTACTCGCCATACCCATTCAATAATTTCTTTATAGCTATATAGTTTATTTAATATAGCCACCATTGCTGTAGCCATAAGTGCGCCTATACTGATACTTGATAGCATTACGCTACATAATCTACCTAATTTATTAGCAGGAGCATATTCGCTAATAATGGTAGTAGCGCCGGGTAATTCAGCACCTAAAGATATACCTTGACATAAGCGACATAATAATAGTCCAATAGGTGCAATAATTCCTACCTGATTATAGGTCGGTAGCAAGCCGATTCCCATTGTTGAAAATCCCATTGCTAGCATAGTAGCAACAAATGTTTTTTTTCGCCCGTAAGTATCGGCTATCATGCCTATAATAGTTCCTCCAAACGGTCTAATTAAATATCCTACGGCAAAAACTATAAAAGTTTGAATAATGCCGCTTAAGCTATCATGCATAGAGAAAAAAATATCCGATAAATATTTAGCCATCATTCCGTATATAACAAAATCGTAATATTCAAGCCCGGAGCCTAATGAAGTAAGCAAAGCTACTTTTAAAGAGATACTATTATTTTTAAATTTCCCTTGAATTTCATTGTGTGTTTTTGACATATTGCTATTATTAATTCATTATAAGCATTCTGCTTTACAGAGAGATTATTAAATATGATGACGGAAGAAGAATATAAATTATTTAAATTTAAAGTCAAAGATTAAAGATTTTGTAGATAATATTTTAGTTCCTTCTGAGAAAATCCTACTTAAAAAGAATAAAATACCCTTCTTTGTGGAGAAAAGGTAGATGAAATATTCTAAAACTATAAAAAATTTTATCCCTCAAAAATATAAAGCTGTTATATATGAAGAATTTGGGAATCCTTCAAGCGTTTTAAAGGTTGTAGAAGTTAATCGTCCGGAACTTAGAGCAGGAGAAATTTTAGTACAAATGAAATTATGCTCTATTAATTATTCTGATTTACTTACTATCCAGGGGGTTTATAAAAGTCGAGTATCATTGCCTAAAATACCGGGATTTGAAGGAATAGGTGTTGTTAAAGATATTGGAGACGATCGTGATTCTTACTTGCTTGGTGCTAGAGTATTACCGTTAAAAGGACAAGGGACGTGGCAAGAATATAATATAGCTTCTTCTCAAGAAGTTATTTGCATACCAAAGGAAATAAACGATCAAACCGCTGCACAGCTATATATCAATCCTTTAACCGTATGGCTAATGTTAACGGAAGAGTTAAAAATTACAAAAGGTAAAACTTTAGCAATAAATGCAGGCAATTCAGCTTGTGGTTATATTATAGCTAAGTTAGCACAATTGTTTGAGTATAATTTAATATCTATTGTACGTAAAAATGATTATATAACAAAATTAAAAGAGATTGGGGCTTCTTTAGTAATTAATACAACTGAAGAAGATTTTAAAAATGTAATATTAGAATATACTAATGGAAAAGGTGTAGATTACGCTCTCGATGCAATTGGTGGAAAAGACGGTGAATTATTAGCTGAATGTGTAAATAACGGTGGGGTTATGTTAAATTATGGTTTACTATCCGGTACTCCTCTTCCGTCTTCCTGTTATTCTAATAGTAGTTATAGACATGTAACAATTAAACCATATTTTTTACGAGAATGGATGTATAACGAAGAAATAAATTATCGTAAAAATATTATTCAAGAAATGATAAAAGCTTTTGTAAAGTTAAAAATTGTTTTACCTGTAGAAAAAGAATATACTATCGATAACGTAACAAAAGCAGTTGAAGCAGCACAAGCATCAAGGCAAAATGGAAAAATATTACTTTGTATAGAAAATAATAATAACATTGATGAAGCGGGATTAGAAAAAAAAGAAATGTTCAATCCCTTATTGGGAGGTAATTCATCTGAAGAGTAGTGTTACTTATTTAATTTTACGCGGATTCCTAATTTATAATAAAATTAATTACATAGAACAAAAAAAACGATAATTAATATTATCTTCAATAAGGGTATTAGCAATATTTACGTAAAAATGCGGCGTTGTTGCATGGCTCGAAATCCTTATAAAAAAACACCGTCATTGCGAGGAGGGGCGTAGTCTAGAGCGACAATCTAGTCCTTGTCATGCTGAACTTGTTTCAGCATCTTTTTTTAGTAGATCCTGAAATAAATTCAGGATGACTATGTTTTTCTAGATTGCCACACTCCGCGCAAATGCTCGCAATGACGATTCCGGTAGCCATGCAACAATGCCCTACATATCCTTAATAGCATTTGATTTTATTTTTCATTTTAAAAATTTTATTTCATAAATAACGAAAATGTTTTAATAATTATAGGGTATCTTTGTTTTTTAAAACTTTCAGACCTATAGATTCAGGATGCTAAGCAAATCTTAGAGAAATTTGAATGAGATAAATTAAAAGTAAAAATTATTGTTGTAAATAATAGCACTTATATGTTATTATTTACAACATGATTAATAGACATATAATATCGTTTGTAAAACAATCTTTAAAAGATTTCTCTGCGGTTCTTATTATTGGAGCTAGGCAAGTGGGCAAGTCTACGGTAGTAAAGCAGTTATATGATGAAGGAATTTTTAAATCATATATTACTTTAGATGATATTTCTCAATTAGAAGCGGCTACTGGCGATCCTCATGGCTTTATAAAAAATTCAAATTATCCTCTTGCTATTGATGAAATTCAAAGAGCTCCCGATCTTTTAAAAGCCATAAAAAAATCAATTGATGAAGATAAAAGACCGGGTCGTTTCCTTTTAACCGGATCGGCTAATATTTTTTCTTACCCGGGAGTATCTGAAAGCTTGGCAGGACGCATTGATATAATACATCTTGAAGGGTTAAGCATAGGAGAAATTTTAAATCAAAACAAACCTTCTTCCTTTATATTAGATATTTTTTCAGGGTTAACTATTCATGAATTAAAAGACAAATGGGTTAAAGAATTAGGATATAAACCGGAAATAAATAATCAATTTTTAAATGAACATATTTTCTATGGTGGATTTCCGGAAGTTGTATTAAAAAAGCAAGAAAGATTTCGTGAGCGTTGGTTTTCTTCTTATCAATCAGCCTATATTGAACGAGATGTACGAAATATAAATAGATTTTTAGACGTTGTTTCTTTTGCTAAGCTTTTTCGCCTGATTGGTTTACAAAGCGGTAATTTATTAAATCAAAAGAATCTAAGTATTGAAATAGGGTTAGATCAAAGAACAATATCAAGATATTTAGAGATTCTAGAAACAACTTTTCAAGTAAATCAATTAACGCCTTGGTTTAGTAATACGCGTAAAAGATTAATTAAAACCTCTAAAATCTATATGAATGATTCAGGCTATGCTTCATATTTAAATGGTATAGCAACTCCTAATTTGTTGTTAAAAAGCCCCTATTATGGGGCAATATTTGAAACATGGTTATGGGCAGAACTTAGGAAGTTATTAACCTTAACTACGGGTGTAGAGCAAGCATTTTATCGTACACATTTAGGAAAAGAAGTTGATTTTCTTCTATATAAAGGTGATATATTTTGTGGTTTAGAGTGTAAAGCCACAGAAACTATTCAGAGCCGGCATTTTATGGGGCTTAAAGATTTATCTGAAGCACTAGCACCGCGAATTATGCATGGTATTATACTTTATAACGGTAATGAAATAATCACTTTTTCAGATAAATTTCTTGCGCTGCCTTTAAGATGCATCCTTTAAATAATGATATGTCAACCTATATATTCAAATATTACATGTTTAGCTTCCTCTTCGGTTTTAAATTTACGTTGATAAATTAATTCTGTGCAGTAAGGCTAGCTTCTAAAAAAGCTTTTTTTACCGGGCTACTTATTAATTTCATCTTTTTATCTCTTGCCTTTTTGGATTAGCAACATTTTGAACCGATATAGTCGGCTCCTCATTAATCTTACCTCGTGCTTCCGTTAATACAGCTCTTATTGATACATCACCTTTAACATTGACTTTGTCTATATCGACTTGTCTTTGCGCTTTCTCTATATTCGGTTTTTCCTCACTAATCGGCTTTAATTCTGTTTCTTCTAATGAAATACTAACAGTTGCAGCTTTATTATCTTTATCATATGGACCTTCAACCGCTATTGATCTTCTTTTGTCTTGTTGCTTTATTAAGTCATCTATTATGCCTAAACGATCTTCTTTAGATAAGCCCTTATTTTGAACTAATTTATTTTCAATAAAAACTTTTTGCTCATCAATTGTATTCTGCTTATTATATTCGTCGATTATTTGTTTTTTTTGATTTTCTTTTGAATATATAGGAGCAGAATTAGAAAGAATGTTTTTTATATTATCGGCTTTAGCTATTACTTTAGAGTCGGGTATTTTGTCAACTAGCTCTGTTGTTGTATCTATAACAGCTTTTGCGGATGTATAAAATTTTTGTTTTGCCGCTTCTTCCTCTGTTGATCTGTTTGAGCTACTACCTTCTAAATTTGCCATTAATTGAGCTGTTAGCGCCTCTACCTGTTGTACATTTTCAGAAGTAGATGAAGGAGTACTAACTGTATCCATTTCAGCATGCAATGGTTGAGGAGGTTGTGTAGTTTTAACTTGCTGTAACGGAGAAGTTGTTGTTTCAGAAACGCCTAATATTTCTTCTTTAGCTTTATTATCATGAAACGGCAACTCTGAAAAAAGTTTAGCTGTTTCTGTTTCTTTACTTACCTTAGCTTTATCTTGCTCCGTAATCCTTTCGTTAAGTATTCCTTTTTCAGTATCTAACATTTCAATTGTTTTATCGATAGCTATTTTACCGTCACCGATAGCCTTTTCGCCGCGCTCAGTTTCATATTTTACTAGCTCATCTAATATTACGGCTTTATCTTTATCGTCTAATGAATTATTGTTATTAGATAGGTCTTTAATAAATGCCGTTTTATCTTTCAATTCTTCTTTTGATAATTCTTCCGGCAATTTACCTTCAGGATTTTTCTGTAAATCAGCATATTTTTCAGCTATAGCTTTATAGCCGTCTACTATGCTTTTACCGCCCTGCTCTTGGTTTTTTAGAATAGGTTGTTGCTGCTCACTATTTATCTTAGCTTTATCTTGCTCTGTAATTCTTTCGTTAAGTATTCCTTTTTCAGTATCTAACATTTCAATTGTTTTATCGATAGCTATTTTACCGTCACCGATAGCCTTTTCGCCGCGCTCAGTTTCATATTTTACTAGCTCATCTAATATTACGGCTTTATCTTTATCGTCTAATGAATTATTGTTATTAGATAGGTCTTTAATAAATGCCGTTTTATCTTTCAATTCTTCTTTTGATAATTCTTCCGGCAATTTACCTTCAGGATTTTTCTGTAAATCAGCATATTTTTCAGCTATAGCTTTATAGCCGTCTACTATGCTTTTACCGCCCTGCTCTTGGTTTTTTAGAATAGGTTGTTGCTGCTCACTATTTATCTTAGCTTTATCTTGCTCTGTAATTCTTTCGTTAAGTATTCCTTTTTCAGTATCTAACATTTCAATTGTTTTATCGATAGCTATTTTACCGTCACCGATAGCCTTTTCGCCGCGCTCAGTTTCATATTTTACTAGCTCATCTAATATTACTGCTTTATCTTTATCGCCTAATGAATTATTGTTATTGGATAGGTCTTTAATAAATGCCGTTTTATCTTTCAATTCTTCTTTTGATAATTCTTCCGGCAATTTACCTTCAGGATTTTTCTGTAAATCAGCATATTTTTCAGCTATAGCTTTATAGCCGTCTACTATGCTTTTACCGCCCTGCTCTTGGTTTTTTAGAATAGGTTGTTGCTGTTCACTATTTATCTTAGCTTTATCTTGCTCTGTAATCCTTTCGTTAAGTATTCCTTTTTCAGTATCTAACATTTCAATTGTTTTATCGATAGCTATTTTACCGTCACCGATAGCCTTTTCGCCGCGCTCAGTTTCATATTTTACTAGCTCATCTAATATTACGGCTTTATCTTTATCGTCTAATGAATTATTGTTATTAGATAGGTCTTTAATAAATGCCGTTTTATCTTTCAATTCTTCTTTTGATAATTCTTCCGGCAATTTACCTTCAGGATTTTTCTGTAAATCAGCATATTTTTCAGCTATAGCTTTATAGCCGTCTACTATGCTTTTACCGCCCTGCTCTTGGTTTTTTAGAATAGGTTGTTGCTGCTCACTATTTATCTTAGCTTTATCTTGCTCTGTAATTCTTTCGTTAAGTATTCCTTTTTCAGTATCTAACATTTCAATTGTTTTATCGATAGCTATTTTACCGTCACCGATAGCCTTTTCGCCGCGCTCAGTTTCATATTTTACTAGCTCATCTAATATTACTGCTTTATCTTTATCGCCTAATGAATTATTGTTATTAGATAGGTCTTTAATAAATGCCGTTTTATCTTTCAATTCTTCTTTTGATAATTCTTCCGGCAATTTACCTTCAGGATTTTTCTGTAAATCAGCATATTTTTCAGCTATAGCTTTATAGCCGTCCACTATGCTTTTACCGCCCTGCTCTTGGCTCATATTCATAACTTTATCGTTAGCTATTTCTTTCACAGTTTGTGATAAATCTACGCTATGACCTTTATTTACGGCGACTTCTTGCATCATTGCTTCATATTTACCGCGTGTTACCGGCATCGTATAAATTTCACCGCCATGCTCAATATATCCGATTGCCTCTTTCCCTTCACCCATAAATTTTATAGGCATCGGCGAGCTTATTTCCTTAAGTAGCGGCTTACCGTTAGGCCCTTCTTCGTAATGAGCGGTAAAATAAACTGCTTTATCTATAGAAGGCTTATTGCCGTTTTTATCCAACGCTACTATCGATAAATGCATATTACCGGCAGCACCGTCTAATTTTGTCGGAAAATCTATGGTACGGTAAGATTTAATTGTTACCGGCTGATTATTTCCGTCTAAAATTTGTATCGGGTTAATTGCATGCGTCGTTTCGGTTAAAGTACAAATTTCATCACCGACATCATTGGTAACTTTTTGGGATTGAGTAGTGTTTTTATTAGCGTCTTCTCCTTTATCACCGTCCCACAACATGGGTTTAAAGCGATTTTCAAATTGTTTATGGATATTTCTATAACCATTTATTTCAATTTTTTCAAGTTCCCCCTTAATCTCTTTATCATTGAGAACTGCATAAACTAACTTTCTTTTTTCTTCCTCATCTTTAAGATTCTTTAAAAATTCTCTAAACTTTTTATCATTTTCTAATTGTTCTGCTAACTCAGGGTTTTGCCTACTAATCTCCAGTCTTAGTATTTCCCTTTGCGCTGTTAGGATTTGATCCCTTATAGCTTGAGTAATTGGATCAACTATTCCCTCGTCAGTTATAGAAGAAGATAAAACATTAAGCTCCGGTGTTGATGTCGTCGTCGACTGAAAAAGACCGTCCCGTGCTGGTATTATAGTAGTCTTTATCGCCTCTACTTCATCGGTGTCTGTTTTATAACCTGACTCGTTACCGGTATCGGTTTCTTTACTCATATCATCTCCATAATTATTGAAATAATTAAACTATTTTAATAGTAAGTTTTAAATTTAATTATTTCAAGTTAAAACTTACTAATGACAATTTTTTTGAACACTATTTTCTATTGCCGCATTATATTCTTTATTTAATTCTTTTGTTGCCCAAATCCATATTGAGCAAGTAATAATAAATATTATCATTAAACACAGAGAAATCGACTGATAACTTGCAGAAGGCAAAATAATAAAAACTATTGATTGTAAAAATGCGCTAGCGGACTTACCGAGTTTTGTTCCTATTACGTCGGCGGCGGCTTTACCTTTTATCTTTAATTCGTTATCAAGAGGCACATAAGACATTTCTTTTGTTGAATCGAATAAGGTATATTTACTGGATTTACTAAGCACGTTTTGAATAGCGCCGATTGTTACGGCAATTAAAGTCGGATCGGTTAAGATAAAGCTAGCCGCTATTATCACGGCAAATCCTTCAAAATTATTGACGGAAAAAAATAATAAACCGGTGGTAAAAACCATTATCGGGGTAATAATAGCCGCTGTAAACCAGCCAAGTTTTCTGACAATATTTGAACCTAAAATAACAAATATCAAAGTAAATATACCGGTATAACTTAAATAACTACCGATAAAAGCCGCATATTCGGTAGGAGTTTTATAAATTCTTGTTGCGGCAGCTTTCCAAGGACCTTCGGCTAAATTTATTGCTATCCCGTAGCAAATAAGTAAAGTTGCAATTAATCTTATATGTCTAGACGATGCAATCATTTTAAAGCTTTCTACAAGCGTCATTGACTTCTTTTTTACTTTAAACTTTAATAATGCAAGATGCTGCTTATCTAATATTTTATGATTAAGTAACCAAAAAGTTTTAATAGCTATGAATCCTAAAATCAAAACTATAGTTAATATAACTTGGACTGAAATTGTGTTATAAGATGCTTGCAAAGCAAATTTATTGGTAAAATATTTATTTATATATTCGAGATTTGTTAAAAACTGTCCTGCTAGATAAAGCCCTGTCTGTCCGAGCAAACCGAATAACGGATAGAATCTTTTTGATTCTTCGACCGTAGTAACGTTATTGACGAATTGCCAGAAAAGTAAGGCAAAAACTACATTAGGCCATAATTCGGCGATAATATAAAATAAGGAAAAACTCCAATTCGATAAGAGGAGAATAAACCATTTAAGATTAGGAAAAGATTGAATTAATGATCGAGCAGTATCGGCATTTAAATGCAGCATTTCATAATTTGGAAAAATAACAAAAGCAAATAGTGCAAAAAATGCTAAGAAAACTGACATAATAAGGTAGAAAATATTTTCCCCTTTCATGTGATTAACAAGCTTAACGTAAATAGCCGTGACTAAAAAGGCTGCCGGCATCACTCCCCAAAATTTAAGGAAAGAAATAGTCTCTACACCAATCATAGTGTTAACGATGCTATCCTTTAAAGCTCTGATTAAATTTTGAATAAATAAAATACAGAACATTAATAAGGTTATAGCTAAGAACTTAGAAAGCTCAACACGCTCTATGGGCCAAATATAGTCTAAAAATTTGTTGATTTTGGTAGCAGATTTGTCTAGATTAGTTTTTAACGATGAAGAAGAATTTTTTGAAATGTCCGGAATAATTGTCATCTTTCAGCCTAACCTACTTGTTGCTTGGTTAGAACCTTATATTAAAGATTTTTCTTATTTAAGTCAAGTGGAAATTATCAAAACATCGTCATTGCGAGGAGCCGTAGGCGACGTGGCAATCTAGGCTTTGTCATGCTGAACTTGTTTCAGCATCTCTTAGTAGTCCTAAAATAAATTCAGGATGACAACAAAGTATTTTTTCCTAGATTGCCACGTCGGTACTTCGTACCTCCTCGCAATGACGTTTGGGGTATCAACGTAACAATTTTATTAAAAATCTATGAACAACTATTGGCTAAATATCTATAAGCCGAAAGGTATAAGCTCGGCAAAAGCCGTTGCGATAATTAAAAGAACACTCGGTAAGGTAAAAATCGGTCATGCAGGAACTTTGGACGTAGAGGCAGAAGGCATTTTACCTTTAGCCGTCGGTGAAGCGACAAAATTAATGCCAATACTAATCGATGCTAAAAAAACTTATATTTTCACTTTGCAATTCGGCGCACAAACCGATAGCGGTGATTACTCGGGGAAAATAATAAATACCGCTAGTTATGTTCCTTCTAAAGAAGAAGTTTTCAGCGTTAGTTCTAAATTTACCGGTATAATCTCACAAACTCCTCCGGCTTTTTCGGCTATTAAAGTTAACGGCGTTAGATCTTATAAACTTGCAAGGCAAGGTCTCGCAGCAGAATTAAAAGCACGAAATATAACGATTTACAACCTAAAATGTATTAATTTCGATGAAGAAAAAGCGACTGCTACTTACTGCGTCGAATGCTCAAAAGGTACTTATATAAGAAGTTTAGCGGAAGATATGGCATTATCCTTGCAAAGTTTAGCATTTGTGATAGAATTACGCCGTATTCAGGTTGGGGCATTTAAAATGGAAAATGCTATTATAATGTCAAAACCTGAAGAATCAAAGCAAGAGATAACAAAAGAGTTTCTTGAGGAAAAGAGTATAAGAATTGAGGCAATACTGGACGACATCCTGGTTCTTGACGCTACTTTTGAGCAAGCACAAAAAATTAAATACGGACAGAAATGTTATTTTAATTCTAGACCGTCTGAAGATGACGTTACTCTTTTATGGGTTCGTTATGAAGGTGTTTTGCTTGCTATCGGTAGTTTAAACAAGAATTGCTTTAATTCTATGCGTGTGTTTAATTTAATAAAATAAGGAGATTTATCGATGTCGATTACAGCTGAGCGTAAACAACAACTAATTAAAGAATATTCACTTACGGAAGCCGATACAGGGTCTAGCGAAGTACAATGTGCTATTTTAACCGAGAGAATCAATAACTTAACTGAACATTGTAAGGTTAATCTTAAAGATTTTACCACCAGAAGAGGATTATTAATCTTAGTCGGTCGTCGTCGCAGGTTACTAAATTATATTAAGAAAAAAAGTGTAAGTAATTATTTAGAGCTAATAGGTAAGCTCGGAATTAGAAAGACGCGTTAGGGGTTCCAAGGTAGAACGCCTTGCGGTGTCATTCCCGCGAAAGCGGGAATAACACCTCCTAACAATGACAAGCTTAAACGCTAAATTAACAAAAAAACCAATTAATATTGTGAGATAAAATGTTTAATGAAATAACGAAAACAGTAGAATGGGGCGGGAAAACCCTTGAGATAAGTACCGGTAAGATTGCTAGGCAAGCAGACGGCGCAGTAATGGTGAAAATGGGTAACTCCGTATTATTATGTACGGCAGTAAGTGCTAAGGAAGCAAAAGAAGGCATAGGTTTTTTCCCGTTAACTACCCATTATAGAGAAATGGCAGGTGCAGCCGGTAAAATACCGGGCGGATTTTTTAAACGCGAAGGTAAAGCATCAGATAAAGAAGTTTTAATATCTCGCTTAATCGACAGACCGATCAGACCTTTATTTCATCCCGCTTTTGTTAATGAAACGCAAGTAGTTTGTACTGTTCTTTCATATGATCCTGAATGTAGTACCGATATCCTTGCAGTTATCGGTGCTTCGGCAGCGTTAGCACTCTCCCCTGCTCCATATACGGAAATTATTGCCGCTAGTAAAGTCGGCTTTATTAATGGTGAATTTGTCTTAAATCCATCATTTGAAGCCTTAAAATCTAGTCAATTAGAATTAATCGTTGCCGGTACTGAATCTTCCGTAATGATGGTTGAGTCAGAAGCTAATTTATTGTCCGAAGATCAAATGCTTGCAGGCGTAAAGTTCGGATATGACGCATTTCAGCTGGTAATTCAGATAATAAAAGAACTTAGCAAAGAAGCCGGTAAACCAAAATTACAAATGAAGGATTTATACCCTGCTCATTTAAAAGAACAAATCGAGCAAATGGTTGGTAAAGAAATAAAAGAAGCTTTTACTATAACTTCAAAACAGGAACTTAGTACTACTTTAGATGCTATCCCTGCTAAAGTTCTTGAGCATTTTGCCGAGGATATCGCTAATAAAAATTATAGCAGCTATCAAATTGAATCTGCTCTTAAATCAGTTGAAGCTAATATATTACGTAATGATATTTTAAAAAATAACTCTCGTATTGACGGACGTAAATCTACCGATATCAGACAAATTGCTTGTGAAGTAGGAGTTTTACCAAGAACTCACGGCTCGGCTTTATTTACTAGAGGCGAAACGCAAAGTTTAGTGACCGCAACGCTTGGCACTACTCAAGATGAACAAATCGTTGATAGTCTAGAAGGTGAGTATAAAGAGCGGTTTATGCTTAACTATATTTTCCCGCCTTATTGCGTTGGGCAAGCAACACCGATGAGAGCGCCGGGACGAAGAGAAGTTGGACATGGTAAACTCGCATGGCGTGCTATTAATTCCGTCTTACCGACTAAAGCGCAATTTCCTTATTCAATCAGAATAGTTGCCGAAACTACCGAATCTAACGGCTCTTCTTCAATGGCAACGGTTTGCGGTACTTCACTTGCTTTGATGTATGCAGGTGTTCCTATAAAGGCACCGATTGCCGGTATTGCTATGGGACTAGTTAAGGAAGGCAGTAAATTTGCCGTATTATCGGATATACTAGGCGATGAAGATTATTTAGGGGATATGGATTTTAAAGTAGCCGGTAGTAGTGAAGGAATAACCGCGCTGCAAATGGATATAAAAATATCCGGCGTAACTTTTGAAATAATGAAAAAAGCCTTAGAGCAAGCAAAAAACGGTCGTTTGCATATTCTTGAACAAATGAATAAAGTAATTAATTCACCTAATTTGGATATCAGTCAATATGCACCTTGTACTCAAAGCATAAAAATTGATAAAGACAAAATTAGAGAAGTTATAGGTGCCGGCGGCAAAGTAATAAAAGAAATTTGTGAAACTAGCGGTGCTAAAATCGATATCAGCGATGACGGTACGGTATCTATTTATGCTTCAGGCAAAGATAAATTAAAAATCGCCATCGATAAAGTTAAAGCAATTGCCATTGAGCCTGAAATCGGTGAAATATTTAACGGTACCGTAGTAAAAGTATTAGATTCCGGCGCATTTATTAACTATCTCGGCAGCAAAGACGGCTTCGTGCATATTAGCGAAATTTCCGAAGAAAGAATTGAATCGGTAGCTAGTGTGTTAAAATACGGTGATATAGTAAAAGTTAAACTTATCGGCTTTGATAATAAGGGCAAAGCAAAATTAACTATAAAAAATGTTGTACTTTCAGAACAAACGGCAAAAGTTAATGTAAAACCGAAAAACAACGATAAGGAAAATACCGAGACAGAGCAACGAGAAGCTAACAAAAAACGAACACGAAATGAAGAAAATACCGCTGAAAACGGTAATGTGATCAAAGAACGTAAATATTTTAATTAAGTAACAGCGTCATTTAGAAAGCTTGATACTGTCATATCGTGGCCCCACCCACTACTGTACGAACGTTGAAAAAAGGCGTGAGCGTTCACGGATATAAATAAAAAATAAATAAGGAGTTGAAAAAGGTTATAGAATTGTATAGAAATAGATAGGACAAGAATAAGTAGCAGCATCAATGAATAATGTTCTATCCGATCGAATTATAGAGTTAGAAAAGCTAGTAGAATTACTAGAAGTAACCAATCAACGGCTTTTACAAGAAAATAAAGAATTAAAGATTAAGCTAATAGAGTTGGAAGATAGGCTAAATAAGAATTCTAGCAATTCTGGTCTTCCTAGCTCTAAAGATATATACCGGATAGAGAAGAAGACAAGACCCAAGAGTGATAAAAATCCCGGGGGACAAGCAGGTCATAAATATAACGCTTATCAAATAAAAACGTCAGATATCAATGTTGATATTATGCCCGATGAAGAGATTTGTAAGTGCGGTGGTTCATTGTTATTAGAAGAAAAATATAGAACCCATCAAAAAATAGAAATTCCTGTTATCAAACCTGTTGTTACGGAATATAGGTTGTATAGGAAAGTATGCTCTTTATGTAATAGAAGATATAAAGCAAAACTAGATAATTACCGATTATTAGGGAAGAACGCTGAAAGTATAATTAGTTCTTTAAGTGGATTCTTTAATAATAGTAAGAGAGAAGTACAATCAATATTAAACCAAATATTTAACCTTGATATTAGTCTTGGCTTGATCTCTAATACTGAGAACAGAATATCAGTTAAGTTAGAAGATAAATATAATGAATTATTGAATAAAATTGAAGAAAGCAGTTACCTTCATTTAGACGAGACAAGTTCTAATAATAAAGGCAGTAGACATTGGTGCTGGGTAGCTACGAACAAAGCTTTTACGGTATTTAAGCTAGCTAATTCAAGAGGACAAAAGATATTAGAAAGTTTTTTACCTGAATATGAAGGGAAAATAATAAGCGATAGATATGCGGCTTATAATATGTTTGACAGCAGCAATCGTCAAATATGTTTAGCTCATTTGCGTAGAGATTTTAAAAGATTCGCTCATAGTCACAATGCCTCTCTTGCTAAAATTGGTTCAGACCTTCTTTGCGTAACTGATACGATATTTAGGCTTTATAATTTACATAAAGAAAATAAGTTAGATAAACCTCGATATTTAGCAGTAATGCAGAAAATTAAAAAGATTATGCTGTATTACTTGCAAGATGTCGCTAATACTGAATACTTACAAGCCCAAAGAGTAGCAAATAATATACTAAAATCATTCGATATGATATGGCTCTTTTTAGATGATTCACAAATAGAGCTAACTAATAACTTGGCAGAACGACAGATAAAGCATTTTGTTAAATATCGAAAGAATTCTTTTTTTACATGGTCACTAAGGGGCGACAGATTCTTAGAAAGGATTAAGTCACTTTATGCTACTTCTAAACTCCAAGGCATTAACCCTTTCTGCCATTTACTAAAATTGGCGTGAACGCTCACAAAAAGGCTGTGTCATGCCGTGACTTGATCACGGCATCCAGGAAAATAAAGCCATATTAGACTTATTTTAGAATCTTTTTATGATATTATAAGCTGGATTCCGTGGTCGTAGCCACGGAATGACAGAATTTTTACCTCTTTATTTAAACGTTCGTACACTAGTGGGCTTGACCACGGTATCCAGAAAAAAAACTTAATAAAAGACTGGCTGCCGTGGTCAAGCCGGCGTTGTTGCATGGATGGTTAAAAACGCCTTCGGTGTCATTCCCGCGCAGGCGGGAATCCAGAGAAATACTTAAAATAAGTAAAATTATATAATAAATTACTATTTAATTTGCTCATATTAACTTTCTGGATTCCCGCCTGCGCAGGAATGACATAATGGGGTGTAGGAATGACATCGAAAATTCGAGCCATGCAACAAGGCCTTTGGTCGCTCGCAATGACGTTTAACATCCACGCAAGCATCGCCGCCTCGTAATGACGAGGTAAGATTGAGCCATGCAACAACGCTGATATTATCCGATCCAGGCGGGCGTTGTTTTGCTAGGAGGCACAACGTTACACGACGCGGCAGCTAGTTTGTCGTCATATTTATATTTTTTTGCTACCGGCAATGATTTCAATTTTGGCAGCTAATATAAAATCACTTTCTGTAAGACCTTTGATTTTATGAGTCCATATTTCTACCTTACACATACCGTACGATACGGTTAAATCCGGATGATGAGCTTCTTTTTCAGCAAGATCGGCTATTTTATTAGCAAAATCCATAGCCTCCATAAAATTACTAAATATATATTTTCTATATAAATGCCCAATTTCATTAATTAGCCAATCCTTTTCAAGTTGAGTTAAAAATGTGTTTATTTCTTTATCATTTAAAGGAGCTACGCCACCTCGACACGGAACACAGACCTTATCGATTAAACATACTTCATTCATAATATCCCTTATTTACAACTCTTAGATTACTTTTGACTATACATTTTTGCAATTTATATCTATACAAGATTAGAATATATATAAAATTATTACTATGAATATTATTGCAAATTTTTTCTTAAGTTTTGGTCATCCTCCTATTATACGGGCGTTGTTGCCTGGCTCTAAAAAGTGCCGTATGTCATTCCTAGCTAAAGACGGGAATCTAGAAAATGCCTTTAAGTCATCCTGAATTTATTTCAGGATATACTACAAGAGATGCTGAAACAAGTTCAGCATGACAAATAAAAGTCTGGATTCCCGCCTACGCGGGAATGACATAATGGGGTGTAGGAATGACATCGAAAATTCGAGCCATGCAACAAAGCCACTAAGATGAGCTAAAAGAACGAGTACTATAATTCAATAATTTTTTCAATATTTACTTTAATTATCGGAGATTTATTGATTTCATGTTTTAAGGTTTTGCGGATAGTCGACTTTATAGCTTCTTCAATTTGTTCAGTTGATAGAATTCTTTTTGCTTGCTTATTTTGAATTTCAATAAGTTTAGTAATATCGTTTTTGATTAAATTAATTAATTTAATATCTTCTTTTGAGTCAAGTAGCCCGGGCATCGATAACATAGGATTTGCCGCTAATGCGCCTTTGTTATTTACTACCACCGAAGCTATAACTATGCCGGACTCACGCATGCGCCTACGAGCTTTAAAGATTGAAGACTCTACCGGTAATAGATAATTGCCGTCAACCGCTAAGTAGCCGCTATTAACCTTAGCAATTACTCTGGAATTATTAGGCTCAAGCAATACTACACTGCCGTTTTCTACCTCTACTGCATGTTTTATGCCGTTTTTCTTAGCAAGCTTAACATGTTCGTGAATATGGACAGGTTCACCGTGAACAGGTATGCAAACGTTAGGTCTAATCAAAGTATACATTTTTTTAAGGTCATCAATGGCGGGATGACCCGATACATGCACAAAATGGTCCTGTTCGGTAATCACTTCAACGCCCGCTTTAACAAATATATTAAACATCCGGAATATTTTCTTTTCATTACCAGGAATGATTTTTGAAGAAAAAATAACAGTATCTTTTGGCGCAAGCTTTATTGAGTGATGAGAATTACTTGCCATTTTGGCGGTCGCAGCCATCGGCTCTCCTTGGCAACCGGTAGCAATTACTAATAATTCTTCTTTTTTAAATCTACTTATATCTCGTTCATTAATTAGGGGTGCAATATCTTGAAAATAGCCGCTTTCTTGTGCTGCGCTCATCATTCTGTGTAAGCTTCTGCCGGTTAAAACAACCTTTCTACCCGCTAGCTGCCCTGCATGTATTAAAGTATCTAATCGAGCAAGGTTTGAGGCAAAAGTTGAAACTACAACCAATTTAGGACAGCCGGCTATTATATCTATAAGGCTTTTACGTACTTCGCCTTCCGAGCCGGAACTACCTTCATTAAATACATTAGTCGAATCGCATACTAATGCTAAAACTCCCTCATCACCGTAATTCTTTAACAACTCTTCATCGGCTTTAAGCCCAAGTACCGGATCATGGTCAAACTTCCAATCTCCGGTATGAAGCACATTGCCTATTTCGGTACGGATCATAATAGCTTGCATTTCCGGCGCCGAGTGTGTTAACGGCACCATTTCAAGAGAAAACGGCTCTATGTTAATTTTCGCGCCGGCATCTACTTCGTGAATCTTGATATTTTTAGCAAAATTATATTCGGCTAAACGCAGCTTTAAGAAATTTGCCGTAAATCTAGTAGCATATATTGGACATTTCAGGCTATTCCATAAATATTGTACGCCCCCTAAATGATCCTCATGAGCATGCGTAAGTATAAGCCCCACTAGATCTTTTTTATATTTTTCAATAAAGCTAATATCGGCAATTACCATATCGACGCCGGGTAAATAATCATCGGCAAACCCGCTACCGCAATCAATCATCAACCACTTACCTTTATAATGATAAAGGTTAACGTTCATCCCTATTTCGTTAGCTCCACCGAGCGGCAAAAAGAGTAAATCATTTTGATGGTTTTTGATATTGAATGATGACATAATTAATTTCTATAGTTATTATAATCTTATCTTATAACTTATTCTTGTTCTATCGTCTATGATTAATAATTGTTTAGTTTATATAAGTATGTTTATATCAGGAACTATTTTAGTTATACTTACTTTATTTCCTACACTAGACCTAGATTTTTCCACATTTTTTTATCACAATAATAACGGCTTTATTTATAAGAATACCGATATAGTGAGGTTTTTATTTCTATCCATACCGATACTAACAAAAGCTTTAATTATAATATCTTTATTTTGGGCATTTTTTGGTTTTATTAAATATAAAAAATTAAAATCTATTTTTTTGTCATGGAGTTTTTATATCATTATTACGGCGGCTATCGGTCCGGGGCTAATAGTTAATTACGGCTTAAAAGAAAATTTCGGCAGAGCGCGTCCAACGCAAATAGAAAATTTCGGCGGCAAAAAAGATTTTACTAGAGCTATGTTAATAACCGATCAATGTGATCGTAATTGCTCATTTTGTTCCGGTCATGCAGCGATGGGTTACTATTTCACTAGCTTTGCTTATATTTTACCGCCTATATATTTTTCATGGGTTTACATTACCGCCCTACTCTTCGGTTCATTAGTCGGCTTTAGTCGTATATTAATGGGCGGGCATTTTCTTAGCGATGTCGCTGCGTCTTGTTTTATTATTTTAGTAGTTAATCATATATTATATTTAGCATGGCAAAAATTGCAGCGAGGTCATTTCTAGCTACGGCATTATTGCGTGGATAGGTTAAGCATGTTCTATGTCATTCCCGTAAAAACGGGAATCTAGACTTTTCTTTGTCATGCTGAACTTGGTTCAGCATCTCATTAATAGATCCTGAAATAAATTCAGGATGACTATTTTTTTTCTAGATTCCCGCCTACGCGGGAATGGCATCAAAATACGATCCACACGACAACACTTTCGTGAGAATGACATAGAGTGCGGGAATGACATCAAAACTTAAAGTTAAGAGAGGTATAGTGAACATAAATAAAATAGCGGTGGTTTATAAACAAACTACTAAATCCGTTGCACTTGCCGAGCAGCTTAAAAAACTTTTTTCTTTTAGTATGCCGGAAGAAGCTGAAGCGATTATCGTAATAGGAGGAGACGGCGAATTGTTACATGCAATTCATCGCTATATGAATCTTAATCTACCTTTTTACGGTATTAATTTAGGCAGTTTAGGTTTTTTAATGAACCCCGTGAATAATGAGCAATTATTAGAAAATTTACATGAAAGTATGATTGCTTATTTAAATCCCCTTTCAATGCACGCGGAAGATGTTAACGGCAATAGCCATCATGCTCTTGCGATAAATGAAGTTTCAATATTTCGGAAAACCAATCAAGCCGCCAAGTTTAGAATTGAAGTTAATCAAATTGAGCGGATGAGTGAATTAATAGCCGACGGGGCTATAGTTGCCACTCCTGCCGGTAGTAGTGCCTACAATCTTTCCGCAGGTGGACCTATTCTACCGCTAGAGTCAAACGTATTATGCTTAACTCCTATCTGTGCATTTAGACCGCGAAGATGGCACGGAGCGTTACTGCCCTCCTCTACTTCCATCAAATTTGAAATACTTGAAGTGAATAAAAGACCGATAAATGCAGCGGCAGACTTCCAAGAATTTAACAATATAAAATCGGTGACTATTAAATCAGTAAAAGACAAAGCTATTAAATTACTTTTTAATAAAAACCACACGCTGGAAGATCGAATTATTAAGGAACAGTTCGGTGGGTAGATAGGATATTGTGGTGTGGATCAAAAAAAGCTCTCGGTGTCATACCGTGGCTTGACCACGGTATCCAGCTTTTTTACTAAGATTTTTTCTGGATGCCGTGGTCAAGCCACGGCATGACACCGAATTTGTAATAACATGGGTATCAACTACCTTCTTTCAGTTCTTTATTATATAGTTTGTAATATTCCTCTTTATTTGCGAGCAATTGGGCATGGGTACCTTGTTCGCAGATACTGCCGGCTTTCATAACAATTATATGGTCAACATCGGTAATACTTGCTAAGCGGTGGGTAATAATCAAAGTAGTTTTTCCTTGACGAAGTTTTTTTAATGATTCTATAATTTTTTGCTCGGAATTTTGGTCTAAAGAACTCGTAGCCTCATCCCAAATTAAAATAGGAGAGTTTTTTAAAAATGCTCTCGCTATCGATAAGCGTTGACGTTGTCCACCGGAAAGAGTCGTCCCTTGCGTGCCTATTACGGTATCATAGCCATCAGGCAAACGCATAATAAACTCATCGGCATCCGCATATTTTGCTGCGGTAATTATTTGCTCCCTAGTAGCATGTATATTACCGTAAGCAATATTTTCGGCAACACTAGTATCAAATAAATGGGTATCTTGCGTTACCAACGAAATTTGCTTTCGGAGCGAAGCAATTTTAATATCTTTAATATCATGATCATTAATTAAAATTGTCCCTTCGCTTGGATCATAAAACCTAACTAGCAAATTACTAAGAGAGGTTTTTCCACTTCCCGAACGCCCGACAAAGGCAATAATTTTATTAGGAGTTAGTTTTAAATCAACTAATTTTATAGCTACTTTACTTTGAAAATTTAATCCAACTTCTTTAAAAGCTATTTTCGCATTAGTAAAATCGACATGTAAAGCATTTGCGTGATCTTTTATAACCGGCTCGGTATCTAAAATAGTAAAAACCCTTTTTGCGGCAGCTATTCCTTCTTGTAAATTAACATTTAACGAGACTAAACTTTTGAAAGGTCTATAAGCCGTAGCAAAAGCTGTTAAAAAAGCAAATAACGCACCCGGGGTAGTTTTACCCTCCATTACTAAACTGCCCCCATACCATATAATACCGCCGATAGCAATCCCGCTTAACGTCTCCATAATAGGTGAAACTAAAGCATCTAATTTTGAAGTCTTTTTATAGAAGCTTAAAATATTATTGACGATTAATAATGCTCTATTACTTTCTATTTTCTCACCGACAAAAGACTTTACGATCTTAATCGATTGAAATGTCTCATCAAGGCGTGAAGTATAATGCCCTAGCTCTTCTTGTGACTGCGTCGATATTTTTCGTATTCTTCTACCTAATTTTTGCACCGGATAAATAGCAAGAGGGAAAACAAAAAAAGTTACGCAAGATATTACCGGCTCTAACTTAAACATTACTATTATTAAAAATAATACGGTAAAAAAATATTTAGCGCAGCCGACAAGCAGATTTGAAACTGCTCCACGCATCATAGTAATATCATTTGTAAAGCGTGATATTATCCTTGCCGATGATTGCGACTGGATAAAAGAAATATCGGCACACAATAAATGTTCATACATCTTCATTTGCAAATCGGTTAGAATACATTGTCCGATATATTTAACTAAGTAATTCTGATAATATTCTGAAACTCCTTTTATAAAAAACATTGAGGTAATCATAAAAGGCATTAATAAAAGCATCTTCTTATCGTGCGTTAGAAATATTTGATCGATGATCGGCTGAACAGATTTAACAATATTTGCCGAACAAATAGCCGAGACAATCATAAAAAATATTGCCAGAAATATTTTTTTAGAATAAGGCTTAATAAAATTTTTAAGTAGCCTTTTTATGACTTTGGTAGCACTATAATCCTGATTTGATATTTTTACTGACGACAAAATTTTATCCTTCGTTAATATTTTCATTGAAAATGTTATATTGACTATTATTGTCACTATTGCTGCGAGTCGGAGCCGGTAATCCTAAATGCCGGAAAGCATTAAGCGTTATTACCCTTCCCCTAGGGGTACGCTGCAAAAATCCTATTTGAATTAAATACGGCTCGATAGTTTCTTCCAGTGCATCACGTTGTTCCGACAAAGCTGCGGCAATTGTCTCAATCCCGACGGGACCGCCGCCGTAATTATCGGCAATAAATTTTAAGTATCGATCGTCGTTACTATCAAGCCCGATACTATCAACTTCCAAACGGTTTAATGCCGAGTTTGCAACAATTTTATCAATTTCTAGCTTGCCTTCAACGGCGGCAAAGTCTCTTATCCGTTTAACGAGTCTTAGAGCAATTCTTGCCGTTCCTCTACTTCTTTTAGCTATTTCTTCGGAACCGCAATCGGTTAAATTAATTATAAGTAATTTACTTGCCCGATTTAATATTGATTTTAACTCATCTATATTATAGAAATTTAAACGCAACGGGATACCGAATCGATCTCTTAGAGGGTTGCTTAATAATCCGAGCCTAGTAGTTGCACCGATCAGGGTAAAGGGCGGTAAGTTTATTTTTACCGATCTAGCCGCCGGTCCTTCACCGATAATAATATCTAAGACAAAATCTTCCATTGCCGGATATAAAACTTCTTCAACCGAAGTGTTAAGACGATGAATTTCATCAATAAATAATACATCATTTTTTTCTAAATTAGTTAGAATTGCCGCAAGATCGGCAGCTTTTAATATTGCCGGTCCGGAAGTTGATTTAAAATTCCCGCCAATCTCGTTGGAGACAATTTTTGCCAAGGTAGTTTTACCAAGACCGGGAGGACCGTAAAATAATGTATGGTCTAAATGTTCCGATCTTGCTTTAGCAGCTTTAATAAAAATTGATAAATTTTCTTTAATTTGTTGCTGTCCGACAAATTCCTGTAAATAGGAAGGTCTTAAAGAAAATTCTTGATCATTTTGTTGATCATTGTAATTTTCTTCAGCCGATAAAATATTGTCAGAAACCTTTTCAGACATTAGAACCACGATTTTTTAAGGCAAGTTTAATTAATTCATTAATAGAGATTTCCGGATTTTTTGCAATAAGTTCCTGCACGACATTTTGAGCTTCAAATCTATTAAAGCCGAGATTGCTTAAAGCCTTTATCACTTCAGAGCTAGCAACCGGGCTAATACCGCCTAAATTTAAATCGCTTTTAATTGCGGCGTTAGAGCCGGTTCCTATTAAAACTTTATCCTTCAACTCCATAATTATCCTTTCGGCAAGTTTTGTTCCTACCCCTGAAACGGCTTTGAAACTGTTCTTATCCGCCTGATTTACGGCTAGTTGAATCTCTAGCGGCGTCAAGCTAGACAAAATAGACAAAGCCATTCTGGTACCGATACCGCTAACCGATTGTAATAAATTAAAAAAGGCTTTTTCTTCTAAAGATAAAAATCCGTAGAGATGAATATGATCCTCTCTGACATGGGTTTCGATAAATAATCGACAAAATTCTCCTTCCGGCAATTTACGCAAAGTTTTACCGGAAGCGTATACTAAGTACCCTACCCCGTTCACGTCGATTATAATATAATCATCGTAACAAGAATCTATTTTACCGCTTAACTTACCGATCATGATTTGTTATTTATCTTTTTTTAATTTTTTGTTTTTACAATATATGAGTGCAAGCATCGGCAATCCCGTAATAATAAATGCTAAAATATAATGAATAAGTAAAGGTCGCTCCATAGCATGACATTGCCCGTCATCAGTTATGCCTTCAGCAAAAACAATATAGGCTACTATAATGGTAACCGCTAAATATAGAAAAGCATAAGCCGAATATTTTATTAATTTAAAAAAACAATTCATAAATATTTCCTATTACTGTTATAATTATATATTAGAATGAAGAGTTGTTACATTATCGATGTCATTCTAGCTAAAGGCGGGGCTTTGTTGCATGAATGGTTAAAAACGCTCTCGGTGTCATTCTAGCTTTCGCGGGAATGACATCAAAAATTTGAACCCTGCAACAAAGCCTTTAGTCGCTCGCAATGACGTTTGGGGTATCCACGCAATAATGCCTTACGAGACTAATAAAACTAATTATACTCTGAATTATAACTATATGCAACATTCGGCTTTTTTAATTGCCTTTTTTATAACGATCATTCGTTATTATGATTATGCTTTATTCGGTCTTTCGGCTAGTATCTTAGCTAAGAATTTTTTACCGCCTCTAGAGCATGATGTGCAAATACTCGGCTTCTTTGCGATACTCGGAGGTTCGGTTGTAGCAAGACCGATAGGCTCGTTAATATTCGGTTTTATAGGAGATAAATACGGTCGTACTAAATCGGTTAAAATCTCAGTAATTGTCGCTACTATTTCAACAAGTCTAATCGCTATCACTCCTAGCTTCGCACAAATCGGCAACTTTGCCGTTATCATATTGATATTCTGCCGAATGGTTTTTTTAATGAGCCTTGCCGGTGAAGTCGATGCCATAAAAATTTATGTAGCTGAAAAAGCCGGCAGCAACCGCAAAAATCTAACTAACGGGCTAGTTGTTAGTTGTAGTCAAGTCGGCGCGTTACTTGCCGCTATAATGTATTATTATGCTAGTAACTTTAACGCGTCCGAATATTTATGGCGATTAAATTTTCTCGTCGGCGGAATTTTTGGCATGCTTGCTATTTTAATGAGAAAATTTTTTAAGGAGAGCGAAGAATTTTTATATTACCGAAAAAAACATCCTAATAAAGATGATAACGGCTTGTGGCAAATCTTACAAAATATCAAACTAAAATTTATTATAGCTATGCTTATCAACGGATCTATCGGCGGCGTTTATCATTTTTTAGTAATTTTTTTAGGAGTCTTTTTATCAAAAATAGCTTGCACCATTGAGCATAATCAAGCTCAAACTATGAATATAATTTTAATTATTACCTACGCAATTGCTGCAATATTTTCCGGTTTGCTCGCCGACAAAATAAACCCTTTAAAACAAATTATAGTTTCTTTGACTTTGAGCCTTGGAACCGCATTAATTATGCAAATTTTATTATATAATCAAATATTTATAATTTACTGTCCCGTAATTCTTATAGGGCTAGCGGCATTCTATGCCGTACCGTTACAAATTATTATCCAATCATTATTTATTACGACAAGCAAAGTGCGAATGTATAGCTTATCCCACTCTTTGGGGGGTATAATTTTATCTTCTGCCACGCCGTTTTTTAGTATGTTATTATGGCAAAATTTTAAGTCATTACCTATAACACTGTGTTTTTTTATAAGCTTATTAATAATATTAATCGCTTCGGTAATATTATTGCGTAAGGTTTTGGTTAAGAACGGTTATTACAAGTATGGTGTCATACCGTGACTTGATCACGGTATCCGGCTTTTTTATTGTCATGCTGAACAAGTTTGCCGCATCTTTTTTTAGTAGATCCTGAAATAAATTCAGGATGACTTTTTTGTATATTTTTCTAGATTCCCGCCTTTAGCTAGAATGACATTTTACTTAAAACAACATCTTAGTCTGATAATTTTTTAAAAAATTATCAATAATTATTTTGTCCTTTTCACCTATTTCCGTAGAAGTCGGCGTCAAATTAGAAAGCTTATTTAATTGAGCAATCAAATTTACTAATTTATTCAGGGTTTCGGCAATATTTTTCGTAGCTACTATATTATTCTCGTTTCTTTGCAAGGTCAGCACAGTAAGCTCGTCTTCTAGTAAAATAATAAGCTTAGCAATAAAATTATATAGGCTATCTATAGTATCTATTATATCTTTAGTCATAAATTATCGCCGCCGGCAACAGGTTTAAGCCCGACAAAAGCCCTTTTCTCATTTAACGTCATGAAATCGGCACCGGCTATTTTAGCCCATAAATTTTCTCGTTTTTCGGTTAATGCCGAGATATTATCGCGATCAAGATCGATAACAATCTCCTCTTGATATAGATGTGAAAACCAATTACTTAAAGCATCCGCTAGCTTATCAAGTAAAGGAATTAACGTTTCCTCCCATAGAGCAAGCCGTGCTTCTTGCATATTGCTATAAGTATTGTCGCCGTTAATACCGAGTAATTGAGGCGGTACGCCGAAGGCTAAAGCTATCTCCCTTGCTGCTGAATTTTTTGATTCAATAAAATCCATGTCTTTGGGGTTAATACTCATCTCTTGCCACCCTAATCCTCCCTCTAACAATAAGGGTTTGCCGGAGTTATTACTACCGGTGAATTTATCGACTAATTGCGCTTGCAGCCTTTCAAATTGTTCATCGCTAAGATAACCGTTACCGTCTTTCACTATCAATGCACCGCTAGGACGCGCGCCGTTCCGCAGTAAAGCATTATTCCAATAGGTGGCTTGTTGATGCAGATCGATCGGCAAAGAAGCAGCATCTAAAGCTGATAATCCATAATGCCAGTTAGTCGGGTGGTAGTTTTTCAGATGTAATACCCTACTCATTTTATTAATAGGATTAATAGGGTAAATTTTTTCGCCGTTGCTACTCTTATATCTATAAGCAATTGCCTGATTCTGCTCTAACACCACTTCCGTAGCCGTTGCATGAAGTAAATAAATCTCCGGCGGCTTTGTGTCTGTTGTTGATAAAATATAGCTGTTACCGAATAATAATTTACCGGCTATTAATTCACTAAAAAAATCGGCTCCGGCTTTTTCCGGATTTGGTCTTTTTAATAAATGATATAACGGATGATCGGCAATTACTTCATTATTACCGTTGTTATTTCTCATTAACTTCCAAGGTACATGCCCCGCCGATTGAGCTATTAAATTAACGCATCTATAAACTATGACGTTTTTTCGATAAGCATCTATACCGACTTTGATTTCTCGCAAATCACTATAGGCTATATTATTAAACTCAATAAAAGATTGTGATTTACGGTTTTGGTCTTTAAAAATATTCTTCAAATATTTCCTGATCATAATGGTCTCAAATATTTATTACATATAAAAATTATATAACACTTTATTTGATCCACTAAGGGAGCTGTAAATTTTAGAAATTAAATTAACATTATCGCGGGAAGTTTGGGGTTACCGATATGCAGAATATCTAATGAGAATTTTCTACCTTTAGTTATAGTTAATATGAATTTTCCGAAGAATCCTATAAACTCCCAAAACCCCAGTAGGAACCGGCGGGGAGCGTGGTACGCAATGCGAACCCTAAATCAGTATAGGTTGAAGTTGATTGATGTCCTAACAAAGCCTTATTATATCGGTAATTTAAAAGTCTCTTACTAATAAACCTAGTAACAAAAACCTAGTTACAGGAGGGACAAATTGCCCCTTTCTCTTTTGTACTTCTAATATAAACTAGCTCCCAGGTGCTGCGCTATTGTCTAAACTCATCAAACCACCTAATATAATAAGCTCGCCGTCTTCACTATTAATTGCTACATCTATTAAACGCGGGCTTAATTCATCAATCCGCTCGCCTATTTCCTTTAAGCTAAATTTTTCCATAGCAGCCCCTAGTAATTCCGGGTGATTCAAAAGCGACTTGTCATAAATTATTTCTTTTACTATAAATGTGATTATACTAGATTCTTTATTTATTTTTAATTCCAATAAATCGCATATATTTTTAAAACCTTTTTGTTGAGCTAAACTTAAAGCCGTATTGCCGTTATTAGTAACCTGATTAATAGCCTGCTCGGTCATTTTGGGTATTAATAGTTCACAAACCTTTTCTAAGCCTTTACTAGCAGCTAAAGTTAATGCTGTTTCATTGGTATCGGTAGCACGACTAATCTGCCGTGAATCCATCCAAAGAATCAACAACTCACATATTTTTGGTAAACCTCCTATGACAGCAGAAATTAATATAGTTTCTTTTTTTTCATTGGTAACATCAAAAACATTAGGGGGATTATCTGGATCACCTAGGTATAGTTTTGAGATAAATATATCACATACTGACTCCATGCCTTTCTCTGCTGCATAATGCAACAGTGTATTACCTTTATTATCGACTTCTCTAATTGGAAGTCCATGTCCTTTAGCTAAATTTTCTGCATCTTGTAGCCTATTTTCTCTTATTGCTAAAAATACTTTATCAAATGCTAAATTTTTATTTCTTTGTAAATATTCTTTAATTATTTTTGCTCTTTCATCTTCTATACGATAGCTAAAATTAAGTCCTATAATAGAAGTATTATTTTTAAGAGGTTCTATCAAATACTGTTCTCCTTCAATTCCTATTCTACCAATGCCAAGGTCAAGATACTGCAAAGTAGAATTACCTTTCAACACTTCTCCGAATACTTTTGCCCCTTCGTCTCCTATTTGATTGTCGCTAAGAATAACATTTCGCAAAATAGAATTACTTTTTAAAGCTTCCCCAATTATTTTTGCCCCTTCATCTCCTATTTGACTACTATAAAGGTTAAGATACCGCAAAGTAGAATTACTTTTTAAAGCTTCCCCAATTGCTTTTGCTCCTTCATCTCCTATTTGATTATCCCTTAATTCAAGAAATTTTAAAGCCTTGTTTATCTTTAAAGCTTCCCCAATTGCTTTTGCTCCTTCAGTTTTTATTTCATTATGATAAAGTATAAGTCTAGTAAGAACAGTATTGTTTTTTAATTCTTCCGCAAGTACCTTTGCTCCCTCATCTCCTATATTCCTATATGTAAGTTCAAGAATAGTATTGTTATTTCTTAAGCTATCAACGCAGGAAGTAAAACTTTTTTTCTCTAAAAAATCTATTAATAATTCCTTTGGCGTTTTAGTTAATTCTTCATCTGATTTTTTCGTTAATCCTTTCCGTACAAACATAATTACCTCTTTAGCTTGTGTTTATTAAAATCTGTTAACCATGAGTTAACCTTTATAGTTGCTAAAATAATTACAAGTATATCGGTAACAAGTCAAATAAAAAAAGATTAACAAATTAAAATATAACGTTAAAAAGTGGCGTTAAAAAGCGAAGTAATAACTAGGGAATATTATTATAAAATTTCAGTGGGGTTAGCTTAATCTAAATCTACTAGTCGTTTCTTTGAGAAATAGCCCGTAAAGTTCAGGATATTCAGTTTTGAAGGCTGGAAGGTCGAGGCTGCTACGATGGCAGTTTTTCCATGAGATAATGGGTTTGTTGTTCAGGGTTAGCGTATTATGTAACTATCATGTAGCTCATATTTTAAAATTACGTTTTTTCAGAAAATCTTTTAACAAGATGCATGTAAATATCTAAAGTTTCAAGTTCGTCTTTGTTAAAAATATATGGAATCTTTGCATAAATAAGGGTCTTTTGGTCTTTTTGATTTATTTTTTCATGCGGTAAAAATACATACAACCTGTGAACATAAGCAGGTTCAGTACTTAATTTCCTATCTAAAACTTTGTATAAAGCCGCTATATTTCTTTGCGGTTCAGATAAAAAGGCGGCAATAGAAGAATCTAATTTCTCTTTAAATAAAAAACTTAGTTCTTTATCTTCCTCTAGGTCTTGAATCGATATTATTCTCGCATCATCTAATTTAAAATAAAATTTAATGTCTTCAAAAAAAGAATCAGGATATTTTTGTGAATTTTGAAGCTCGAAGTTTTTAGTAAGTTTATTATCAAGAAATTTTTTGTCTAAATAAAATTGGATTATTCTCAAGTCATTCTCTACTATTTTTTTCTTGTAATGCAACAATTGAATAATAAGAATTACAATTGTGGCAATAAGAGCGGCAAATAATATCGGATATAAAATATTTATTTGATTAAGCATATTTTTAACGGCTACTGATATAAATAACCTATAGTAATATAATTTATTATTATTTCAACTTAATTTATTTATTTTCTATCTTAGGAAGTTAAAATTACGTATGAACAAATAATATTTAAATAGCAACATAATTACAGCTAATAGATTTTATTCCTTTCACTTCTAAAAAAATCGAGATTAAAAAATTAAGAAAAGTCCCATACGTGTATAATTGTTACTAGTAATAGTATAATACACTACTACTTTAAATAATCTATTTTGAGAAGGTAATTTAAGAATGGTATAGTTTTATTAATTAATTTTTTGGCAACAAATATTGAAAAATAAGCAAATAGCATAAAACTATAAGTTTATAAATTATGAGTTTTTTTATGAAAGAAAAAAGGAATGTAATAGCTGACACGGATCAATACAAAATAGCTGTGGAAATGTGTAGTAAACTAATAGCAAAGAAAAAAATTCATTCAGAAGTTATTGGGAAAGGAGGGGAAAGTATATTTAATCTTAAAACATACAAAGAAGGAATAAGTACGTTTATGGAAGCATTAAAGCTGGATTCAGAAAATGCTGAAACATTAAAAGAGAAAGAAGAATCTATAAAAAGGGAAGCAATAGATGCATACGATAAAACAATTGCATTTTTAGAATCAGCAATTAAGCAAAAACAAAATGCAGAATATTATAATGTACAAGGGAATGAATTATATAATTCAGGAAGATATGAAGAGGCGATTATAGTTTTTGATGAAGCGATAGGTTTAAAACCGCATGCCATGTACTACTATAATAAGGGGAATGCGTTACATTCACTAGAAAAGAACGAAGAAGCATTAATAGCATATGAAAAAGCGGTTGAGCTAAAGCCGGATTATGCTGAAGCTTATGATGGTAAAGGGAATGTATTACAATCATTAGGTAAAAATAAGGAAGCAATTAAATTATATGATAAAGCAATAAGCTTGAAGGAAGATTATGCAGAAAGTTACAGTAATAAAGGAAACGCTTTATTTCATCTTAGAAAATATGATGAAGCACTTGAGGCTTATAATAAAGCAATAGAGCTGAAACCTAAATTTACAGGAGCAATTTTTAATAAAAAACAAGTATTATACTATTTAGCAAATAAAAAAGATATGCCAGGGAAGGCAATAGATTTTCTAAAAAAAATAATTAAAAGTGATCAATGGGTGAAGAGATGAAAAACCATATAACAGAAGAAGAAACAAATTACTTTAATCAAGGGTATGCTTTGTATAATCTTGGAAAATATGAAGAGGCAGTTGTAGCTTTTGATAAAGCGATTGAGTTAGAGAATCAAGATATAATGGGAACTGCTTACATGTGTAAGGGTGTAGCATTATCTTTAGCAGAAAAAGAAGATATGGCGTTGCTTGCATATGAAAAGGCTATAAGTAAGTGCTGTGCCGGAGTTTACTATTGTAAAGGGCTATTATTATTTAATTCAGGGGAATTGGACGAGGCATTATTAGCTTATGAAAGTGAGGAAAAGAGAAAACACAGCCACCTAAATGTGTTGTCTAATATTATGGATGATACGAAAAAAGCTAATGAGCATGATGATCGCAGAATTAAGGAAATTGATGAAAAATTAAAAGCACCTCTAAATGAGAATGTTAAAAAAGATTTAGAACAAGAAAAGCAGGAATATCAACAAAGAAAAGAGGAAAGAAATAAAGCTTTAAACAAACGGCTTGAACCCATTAACAAAAAAATAGATGAGGAAAGGGAAGCACTTTTAAAATTAGCAGAAAAGTCACCTGATTTTGCTAAAGCAAAAATAGAAAAACATATTGAACAATATGATAAACAATATAAAGCACAAATTGAGAATAACCCTGACTATCAGGAATTAAAAAAATTACAAGAAATAATAAAGAAAGTAGAGCCTCAAACAGAATTAGGCACAGCAAAAAGAAATATACCACCCCCTCTCTCCTCTACTAAGGTAGAAAATGAGGATACTTCAAAAAACATTAAAGATCAACCCTCCAAAAACTCAAATCACGAAGTCATAAAAGTAAAAAATAAACCGAACTCTAGCATTGCAGAAAATTTGTTAAAAGGAAAAATAAACGGCAAAATTTCAGATGAAGCAGTAAAAGTAATGGAATGGACCTCCCTATATACAGAATCAATAACAGTAGTTATAGTTCTAGAATAGGAAATTAATCCTAGACAACAATAAGGAGGTCCAAATGGAAGTTAACACAATTGGCATAGATATTGCAAAAAGAATTTTTCAAATACATGGAGTAGATAAAAACGGCAAGACAATATTAAAGAAAAAATTGATTAGGGATCAAGTATTAAGCTTTATAGCTAATTTACCAAAATGTTTAGTAGGAATGGAGGCATGCGGCGGAGCTAATTATTGGGGAAGAGAAATAACAAAATTAGGACATGAGGTTAAATTGATAGCACCACAATTTGTAAAACCATATGTTAAAACTAATAAGAACGACCAAGCTGATGCAGAAGCAATATGCGAAGCAGTAGCGAGACCAAATATGAGATTTGTACCAATCAAAAGTGTAGAGCAGCAGGATATTTTATCAATTCATAGAATAAGAGCAAGGCTAGTAAGAAATCGTACTGCACTAGCTAATGAGATTAGAGGATTATTGTATGAATTTGGCTTAATTATTCCACAAGGGATAAATAAAGTTATCAGTAAATTAACAGAGATTTTAGATAGTGAAACTTTAAGCCGTCTTAGTTATCAAACGTTTAGCGAGTTGAAAGAAGAATTTGTAGATAATGATAAAAAAATAATAGAGTTAGAAAAAAGATTAAAAATACTAGCAGGTGAGTTAGAAGAATATAAACGATTAACAGCTATACCCGGTATAGGTTTAATTACTGCTACAGCATTAATAGCTTCGATAGGTAATGCAAAAAATTTTAGTAATGGTAGACAATTATCAACTTGGCTTGGTTTAGTACCAAAACAATATTCGAGTGGAGGTAAAGAAAGGTTACTTAGTATAAGCAAGAGAGGTGATACTTATTTACGTACTTTATTAATTCAAGGAGCAAGAGCGGTATTAAATGCTAAGCTAAGGTTTACAACTGAAGCACAAAAAAATAAAAAAGATTTTAGTAAATTTACTAAATGGATGTTTAATTTATTAGAACGATGTGGGCATAATAAAACTACTGTTGCAATAGCGAATAAATTAGCACGAGTAGTATTTGCAGTATTACGCACCGGCAATGATTATAATGAAACTAAAGTTTGTAACTGATAAGTTAACAAAATTTAGTAAATAAAATATTAATAAGTATTACTCTAAAATAGAGACTAATATATTCCAACCTGAAATATGCGTGAGATAATAATATTGATGGTAAATAAGACAAACCTTAACCTACAAAAAAACTGATTACCGCACAGGCTCTAATGAAGCCGGAAAAGTGATAAGTAAAAGTTAGTAGGTAGCGAATTCCATCAGGGCTAATTGATAAATTTAAAGTGATAAATTTAAAGTAATTTATCAATTATAAGCCGAATACATGACTGCATTTGCTTGTTGACTATTAAATATTATTTTTTTCTTGCATTATTGGGGAGGTCCATACATGCGGTAAAACAAATTAAAAATGGTACCGAAGTAAATACTGCACCGTTTAAATTTCCTATAGCACCTGGACCAAGCCCGAATATGCAAAGACTGGCTAATAAAACAAAAGGTATTGAATAAAAATAAGGAGAATGATTATGCCATTTAGATTTAAAAGAGTTAATATGTCTACCCTTTCTAAAAATGATTATCAAGTAGTAGATAATTGTTTAAGTCAAAATTACGCTCGAAAAGGAAATTTTCAAAAAATTAGAGAGACATATTTAGATGATAGAAAATGTGAACAACATGAATTATATTTAACCGATCCAGAAGCAAGAGAAATAAGAGAAAAGGGGTTTGAAGATACTGCGTGGGATTTATTCTTAAATTTTACTATAGGAGTCAAAGAAACCTCTTTTTATCTAGCATCAAGCTACATAAACGGTTATGGTGTTAATCGAGATGAGTTTTTAAGTAACTTAACCTTAGCTGTAGGTATCAAGCTTGGGGATGAGCGATCAATTAAACTATTAGAAGGTGAGCCGCCACTTCCTTCAAACACTCAGCAATTTGCCGATAAATGTATTGCTCAAATCAAGAAACATGAAGCAGGCGTAAAAAATAGAGATGTTAGTTGCGAAGAAATAATGGCTAGAGCTAAAGCTTTCGACTATTTTATAAGTAAAAATTCCGGTCATTCTTATTGTGAAACCATACATACTAAAAATGATATAGGAATGAAATCTTTTGCATACTATGTAGAGCCAATTGAAGATAGTATGTCAGCTAATAATAACGCTGTTAAGCCTATGGGGCAAGAAGGTGCTAAAGAGCATTGCGAAATATCCTAAGCCTACCTCAAAAAATTTCTGATTCTTATGAAGCGTTTAAGCCACGCTTCATTTTTTTATCGTGAAACGCAAAATTTTTTATTGACTTTTAACAGAAAAAATATAACTTCTTTGCAATTTAATAAAAATGTAAAGAAATTGTTAAGATATGAGAAAGAGCAAAGAAGCTTAACAAAAGAAGAAAAAGAAGCAATAGGTATTTTATCTATAGGTACTTTTTTAGAATATTTTGATCTAATGCTTTACGTACATATGGCGGTATTGCTTAATGAGCTATTTTTTTCTCCAGATAATTCTTTTTCTGATACTTTAATTACTTCTTTTGCTTTTTGTTCTACATTTATCTTTCGTCCTGTCGGTGCCTTAATTTTTGGTTGGATAGGGGATAGTATAGGTCGTAAATCTACAGTTATTATTACAGCTTTTTTGATGGCTATTTCTTGTCTTATTATGGCTAATTTATCTCCATATGCCAAAATAGGGATTACTGCCTCATGGTTAGTAACAATATGCCGTATTATTCAAGGTATATCGTCTATGGGAGAAATAGTCGGTGCAGAACTTTATTTAACTGAAACAATTAACCCTCCTATCCAATACCCAGCAGTCGCACTAATGTCTATTTTTGCCAGTGTAGGTTCTGCGGTTGCGTTAGGTATCGCTTCCCTAGTTACATCATTTGATTTTAATTGGCGTATGGCTTTTTGGTTTGGAGCAGGGGTTGCATTAATTGGGACAACTGCTAGGACAGCCCTTAGAGAAACACCAGAATTTGCAGACGCAAAACGATATATGAAAAAGACTTTGGAAAAGTTAAATGTAGATGAGAAAATATTACAAAATAACTTAATATGGAATAAAAAAGTTAATAAAAAAACTATTTTGTCATTCTTTTTAATACAATGCATATGGCCTGTGTGTTTTTACGTAGCTTACATTTATTGCGGTAATATATTGAAAACTTCTTTTGGATATATTATTTGCTACTCTTTGGGCTTGTAAGTATTCAGTATTAGCGACATCTTGCAAGTAATACAGCATAATCTTTTTAATTTTCTGCATTACTGTTAAATATCGAGGTTTATCTAACTTATTTTCTTTATGTAAATTATAAAGCCTAAATATCGTATCAGTTACGCAAAGAAGGTCTGAACCAATTTTAGCAAGAGAGGCATTGTGACTATGAGCGAATCTTTTAAAATCTCTACGCAAATGAGCTAAACATATTTGACGATTGCTGCTGTCAAACATATTATAAGCCGCATATCTATCGCTTATTATTTTCCCTTCATATTCAGGTAAAAAACTTTCTAATATCTTTTGTCCTCTTGAATTAGCTAGCTTAAATACCGTAAAAGCTTTGTTCGTAGCTACCCAGCACCAATGTTTACTACCTTTATTACTAGAACTTGTCTCGTCTAAATGAAGGTAACTGCTTTCTTCAATTTTATTCAATAATTCATTATATTTATCTTCTAACTTAACTGATATTCTGTTCTCCGTATTTGAGATCAAGCCAAGACTAATATCAAGGTTAAATATTTGGTTTAATATTGATTGTACTTCTCTCTTACTATTATTAAAGAATCCACTTAAAGAACTAATTATACTTTCAGCGTTCTTCCCTAATAATCGGTAATTATCTAGTTTTGCTTTATATCTTCTATTACATAAAGAGCATACTTTCCTATACAACCTATATTCCGTAACAACCAGCTTGATAATAGGAATTTCTATTTTTTGATGGGTTCTATATTTTTCTTCTAATAACAATGAACCACCGCACTTACAAATCTCTTCATCGGGCATAATATCAACATTGATATCTGACGTTTTTATTTGATAAGCGTTATATTTATGACCTGCTTGTCCCCCGGGATTTTTATCACTCTTGGGTCTTGTCTTCTTCTCTATCCGGTATATATCTTTAGAGCTAGGAAGACCAGAGTTGCTAGAATTCTTATTTAGCCTATCTTCCAACTCTATTAGCTTAATCTTTAATTCTTTATTTTCTTGTAAAAGCCGTTGATTGGTTACTTCTAGTAATTCTACTAGCTTTTCTAACTCTATAATTCGATCGGATAGAACATTATTCATTGATGCTCCTACTTATTCTTGTCCTATCTATTTCTATACAATTCTATAACCTTTTTCAACTCCTTATTTATTTTTTATTTATATCCGTGAACGCTCACAAATATATCTTAATCATTGTTAAGCTTTTCTATTTATATGATAAAATACTCATATAAGATTATTATTTAGAATTTAAAAGAAGCTATACTTGCATCATACATTAAATATTAATAAAAAGTTATTGAGTAATATATCAAACTTGATATATTACCTATATGAAAAAATGGACTATAGAATTTATAAATAAAGTTGCAGAAAAAGAAGTAAAGAAGCTTACTTACGATCTGCAAGCCGATTTTTTATATGTATGCGAATTGCTTATTGAATTTAGCCCACATAATGTAGGGATGCCACATACAAGAAATATAGAAGGCAAATTTTGGGAATTAAGGTTACGTGGTAAAGATAATATAGCAAGATCAATATATTATTTAGCTATAGATAAGAAAATAGTTATATTGCACACATTTATCAAAAAAACGGAAAAAACCCCTAAAGCTGCCATTTTAATAGCTAAAACTAGATTAAAGGAAGGTTGTTATGAAAAACTTTGAGGAATTTAAAAAAGAGTTATTATAGGGTATTAGGAAGAATTGTGCGTAAATACACGCTAAGAAATTTATTTGCTATTTGATTAAACTTCTATCCAATACATATTCTCCGTATAAAATAATATTATCCCAGCCAATTGGACTAATGTGAGGTAACATTGCTAAATGTCGCTCATCCAATTCATTGCCATAGATTTTGATAATATGGGTAATCTCTTTTGCTTGCCAGTAAATAATGCAAGCGATGATGAGGGTTAAGCAGCTACAAGTATTGCGCTGTGCTTGTAAATCGTTAGCACTAATACGCCCCCGTTTGCCATAGCCTACCTCTCGTGCAAGTTGGTGTAATTATTCTCCTTTTAAGAGACCTCGCCGTCTATTTTGCCGTAGCAGCGGATCGGACATATAAGTTAAAATATTTTCTGTTTTAAAAATACGTCCTACCTCACGGTTTGCACGGTAAAAGTGATTCTTGGGACTAAAGCCAGTCAAGCGTTTTAGTGCTGTAGAGGCAGTTGTGTGTCCACTTGCTAAGGATGCATAAAAATGCCCTATCTTGTCCCATTGATCTTCAATCCAATCCATGCGAATTAATTTATCTTTACCTGCAACTAGAAACTAAGCTGCCGTAATTTTTGGTTTCATCTATTCGGTAAAGCCGTTGATGCTGTATACCACGGATACGTGCTGACAATTTTTTGCCTATCATAGCAAAGCCAGCGTAGTTGATTTCGGTATAGCCATGAGAATCCACATAATGCTCTTCAATGACTAAATCGCTTTCATTATACAATATGCCGTCCATCACATAAGGTGAATCTCTGTCTGTACACTCAATCGGAAGACTAAAATATGGTGCATAATTGTCAGCGACAAAGGTATAAAACTCTAGAGCAAAATCACGGAATTTTGTGCTATATGTCTGTTGTAACGTACGTCGTGAGTAAGAATAGCGTTGAGCATCGCTGCTAGATGTTTTGCCATCGCCCCATTGCTTACTAATATCAAGATTAGTGATAGCATTTACAATCATGGCAAGTGCAGAACGCTGTGTTTCTTCAGTGAGTTGCCAGTCGGTAATATGGCTAATTTGATCGTAGGTTACACCTTCCGTTAATCTTGCCATGGTGTATGGACCAATGAAACAGCCATGTGCCATAATGCTAACCAAAATCGCACAAACATCATCAACCTGACGGTTGCTTTGCTGGTGCGGAAGCATGAATCCTTTTGTAAAACCTAAATCATTATCTACTTCAATCAGTAACTGTGGTAGCTTGATGGAACGCATATATTTTTTAAGCCAAGTTTGTAAGGTATTCAGCGATTCTTTTTCCTCAGGTAAGTTTTCTTCTGTTGGATCAATGGATAATGCCCACTTGCCATTTTCCACTTTAGCATAGGTGTTATATGACTCAGTGGCTAAAAATGTATCAAAAGCCTTATTTAATCGCTCTGTTAAGTAAACTTTAACGCTTTGTGGATTTTCAGGTAATCCTGCTCTCTTAAAAAAAGCTATCCGTTCTTTCTTCCACTCTGTACAGGGCATAAAAAAATTATCAAAATTGCCAAAGCGTTTACTATCTTTGACCGTCAGGTTACCTATTTTAATTTCATCACGGATACTGGTCAATAAAGCAGATTCCCATGCCGGTTTATCCAATATACCTTGCGGTTTTACCAATGATCTTAATTTTTTAGGAATAAAATCGATTGGGGCATCGTCTGGCAATTTACGTTTTTGTTGCTGATTCAGCTCATGCAGTAGTTCGATCGCTTTAAGCAAATTGGTCGCTCGTTCTCCTTTAGCTTCAAATTTTAAATGCGCAATTAATGCAGGTGAGAATTGGCGCAAATAACTAAATCGTTCCACTACCAAGTGAAAGAGATGACTGAATTTACCTGTGAGCCAAGCTTGAGAGGTTAAAAGGTGCTGTTCCAAGGTTTCACGATTTACTTGGTTAAGAATAGCTTTTCGTAATTTAGTATCTTCAATAGAGCTATCCAATACAAGCTCTGCAATAGTGTTGAGTAAAACCTGCCCTTGCTTAAAATGCTTGCGCTGTTTTCTTAGTGCCTCATCCATTTGCATATCTGCACGGTTATACACTTTCAGCATTAATTTATGGTGCATATCTATAATGTAGTCAATTGTATCTAGATTTAACTGTTTTAAAAAACAAATCAGTGCAGTATAACGATAGGAGGCTTGCAAATCTCTTAAACGTTTAGCAGAACAACGTAGGACATATTTAGTGAGGCTACGTTGATAGTTGTTATTCAGCCAGTTGGTATCTAGCTTAGCGATATCAATAACATGAATTAATTCCAATTTTTGGGTCAATGCTATAAGTGCTTTTGGAGAAGGCTTGGCAGGCGGCTGCTTTAACTGCTGCAAAGGAGATATGCGAGATTCATCTGTTTTAAGTAAGTCATCTAAGTGCTTAGATTGTACTTCAGTTAGATTTGTCAGTATTTTATCATAAATAAACTGCCGTGCTTTTTGCCTTTGCATGATAATTAACCGTTCTAACGTATCACGTGCAGGTTGTAAAATACATTGTTCTTTTAAAAATTGCTCTGCCTTGATCAATAAAATACTGACATGGTCCGTACGCTGTGCTTCAATAAATAAAAATTCACTGACTTGAGCAATAGCAGACTTATCAAAACTACTCAGCCTTAAATAATCACGAATTTGTTGTTGATGTTCCGAAACTGTTTGCTGGCGTTTTTGATAGGCATTGATGAGTTCTGTTTTGATACCAAGCTGTAAAACAGCAAATGTGATTATCTGTGGCTGAATTTCCAATAAAGCTTGATTAGGAAAATAATTAAAGACCTTAACAAACATGAGTTGATAAGCAAAACCTAGACGGTTATGTTGACCTCGGCATTTTTGAATCACACTTCTATCTTGCTCGGATAATGTAGCAAGCTGAATAACAACTGATTCTGGTAATGCTTTAACGATTTCTTGATTATTCAAATTTTACTTCCTAAAAAATTTCTTTTAAAATCGCTCAAAAAACGAGCGTTTTTTAAGTAGTTGCAGATAGCTTGTTTTAAGCACCTAATTTCCACTTAAAAACTCATTGAAAAAATAACGCTAAGTTTGATATTATGCCAGTAAGTTTTTAAGCAAACAAATAAAATAATATTGTACTATGCTAATTGGCTATATGCGTATCTCTAAAAATGATGGTTCACAAATTTTCGATTTACAACGAGATGCTCTTATTTCTGCAGGTGTAAGTGAGGAACGTCTCTATCAAGACATTGCTTCCGGTAAAAAAGAAGCAAGATTGGGTTTACAAGCTTGTCTCAAAGCTTTGCAACCAGGTAATATTCTAGTAGTATGGAAGCTTGATCGTTTAGGTCGTGATTTAAAACATTTGATTACTATTATAGACGAATTACGTCAGCGTAATATTGGCTTTAAAGTTTTAGCAGGACATGGTACTCAAATTGATACTACCTCTGCTAATGGTAGATTAATATTTGGATTATTTGCAACACTTGCTGAATATGAACGAGAATTAATTATCGAGCGAACTCATGCAGGATTAAAAGCAGCACGTGCTAGAGGTCGTTTAGGAGGACGCCCTCGTAAAATGACTGCTTCTACTTTACGTATTGCATCAGCCGCCATGGCAGACCCAAATACTATTGCCTTTGAAATAGCTAAGCAACTTAATATAACCACTGCAACACTTTATACTTATGTAAATAGTGATGGCTCATTAAAAGAGCCAGGAAAAAAGCTGTTACCTTTAACAGCTTGATTTCTTAAACCTGTCCCTTAGCGTGTATTTACGCACGATTCTTCCTAATACCTTTAATTCAGAAGAAACAGTTTAACCCAAGCTTATAATAATATCTTACTAGCTTGAATATTTTTTAATTTTTCTTCGATAAGTTATTACTAAAAAGAAACCAAAGAGATTTTTTAAAATCTGATATTCAAGATATTAATAAGCAAATAGAAGATGCTGAAGATCAATATTTTTGCTATAAAATACTTTCAACTTATGATAAAGATAGCTGTTGATTAATAGTAGGTTATTGATTAATGATTAAACTACTAAACTTTAGAAAGGGATTATTTACGTGATTGAAACGCCTCAATTTTTTATAGATGATTATCATACATGGTTAAAAGATAAAACAGATTGGCAGCAATTAACAAATTGCATAGAGATCACTACTCCCTACCTTGATCGGCATAATGATTATATCCAAATTTATCTAAAGCAGGAAAAAAACTATTATATCCTGACTGATGATAGTTATACTCTTGAAGATTTAGAGCAATCAGGATATGCATTGGACTCTCCCGCTAGACAAAAATTTTTAGAAACGACACTTAACGGCTTTGGAATAGAGAGGAACGACAACGAATTATTTACCGAAATTAACCATCGGAATTTTGCCTTAAATAAACATAACCTTATCCAAGCAATTTTAGCTATCAATGAAATTCAATAAAAATTAATTTGGATAATCTAAAGTACTTGCTTTACAGACAAGCTTAGTTTTTGGGCAACAAGAGCGTTTAGACTTATTTTTGCTTTAGTCGCTTCAAGTGTAAGAGCTCGATGAATACGCTTATCAATCCGAATATTAAACTGTCCACTGTACCCTTTCCTAGCAGGAGCTAAAGGAATAGGATTATTATGGCTTAAATAACTTTCTTTCATAACTTTCCAGGCTTCTTGTAATTCTTGTAAAGCTTTTTCTGGCGAATATCCAAAAGCTGAAACATTTGGAAGTTCCTCAAAACGAGCTAGCCACTCGTCTTCTTCATCTTTAAAAAGCTCTATTGTAAAGCCATCAAATTCATCAGTTGTTTTCATTTTTACCTTCCTCTTTTACAATACTTAAAAATTGTTGAACCTGATACCCTTTAGCCATTCCATTACGCATCTGAATAGAAAGCCGCATACCTTTTGGAGAATACCAAATTTGATGGCTTCCCCTTTGTCTATCTTTGACCCAACCGCATTGTATCATTAAAGTATGAAGCTCAGAAAAATCTAATCCTGAAGGATTTCGTTCAGCTTTGCTAAAAAGTTTTTTGTGTTGGCTCATATTGTAACTATATATAGTTATACTTAGTGTGTCAATAATGTGTTAGTAGTGTTATATTAATAAATAAAATCATTCTTCAGGAAAAAAAACAAGAGTAAGAGGGTGATAAGCCCTCTTACTCTCACCCTCTATATGAACTATGAGCATGGAAAATTATAGAAGATAACATTAAAGCATAAATAGTAAAAATTCACAAAGTGCGCACTTAGAGCTTATCTGTAAAGAAAAATTAAGGTATAGGGTGTAGAAAATAAAGGAAAGAAATGTTATAAAGCTAGCAAAAAGGCTAGAAAAATATGAGTTATCCGAATGATTTAAAAGACGAAGAGTGGGAAATAGTAAAAGAGTATTTTGGTAGTAAGAAAAAAGGATGAAGAATAAAAGTAGATAGAAGAGCAATAGTAAACGCAATATTCTATCAGAGTCGAACCGGCTGTCAGTGGCGATATTTACCAAGAGAATATCCAAATTATAAAACAGTTAACGAGTATTATAATAAATGGAATCGTAGTGGATTATGGCAAAAAATAAATGAAGATTTGGTATCAAGATGCCGAGTTTTGAAGGGGAAAAAAACCAAAACCGACAATAGGGATAATTGATTGGCAAACAGTTAAGAATACGCAATGCAGTGAAGAAAAAGGGTATGATGCGGGCAAAAAAATCAAAGGGGTAAAACGTCATATAATAACAGATACGAATGGCTTAATACTAACAGTTAATGTGCATTCAGCAAGTGTACAGGATAGAGATGGTGCTAAAGATAGCTTAGTTAAAGCAAAGGACAAATATCCATCCATTGAAAGATTTTTTGCTGATGGAGGATATAGTGGAAATTTGCAAAATTGGTGTTTTTTGAATACAAAATCATTGTTATCTGTAGTAAAGAGAAAAGCGGAAAAATTTGAAATTCTGCCCATTAGGTGGATAGTGGAGCGTACTTTTGGTTGGTTGAACAATTTTAGAAGATTGAGTAAACATTACGAACATACTATTAAATCTGCTACTAATCAGATTTATATTGCTTTAATCCGATTGATGCTTAATAGATTAAACCCTTAATAGATATTTACAGACAAGCTCTAAGTTAGAGGGAACTATAACTGCTACTTTTACACAGTCATTTATCCCCGGTATCGGCTTAAAGCTATTTTCTTCACCCTCGATATTATCAATACGCTTTAATGCAAATCCCCATTTAACCGACAAGACATTTTCTTCAATTGCAGCTTCGACAAATTCCTCGCAAAGATTCTCGGCTTTATTAGCAGCATTGCCGCCGGAAATATTACCCTGAATATTACTATTTGAACCTAACAATACTAATGCTTTGCGGATTATTTCTTCTTTCATAGCTTACAAATTTTACTTTAATAATAACGGCTCCAATGCATCAACTACAATATTTGCCGTATTATCGACATTACGACATTGCGCTCCAATCATCTGCCGTGGGACTATACTTGCATGCACTGCGCCGTTAAAATGCGCATCATCTGCTGCTGCCTGCCAATGTTCTCCCGTATGTCCTGCAACATCAGCCGGCTCTAAGCATTTAATGCAAACTATTTGCCCCTCTTCCGTACGAGTAGCCCCAAAGCTTTCGGAATAGTATAAACTCGGTGCATAGTGATATTGCACTAACCTATCTATTTGCCGCTCCACCGATCCCGTAACAGTGCCGAACCTTATAGAGCTTTCCGTAAAGGCGTAACAATCTCTTATGGAGTTGGTCGTACCTCTTATGCCTCCTAGCATCTCGGTAATGATAAAATTAAAGCCGACAAATGAGTTTATTTCCCCGCTTACTAAGGCTTTAACGCTGTTATAATCGTAGCTTGTTACTTGGCTATCTCGGAGTAAATTGCCGATTTGATGAGAGGAGCAAACTAAATAATATTTTTCATCTGCACCGAAACTGTGTTTTTTAAGTAATTGTTGAGTTTTAAGTAGTTTCTCGACTGTTAATCCGCCGGTTCGCATTGCTTCCTTGGCGTTTGCTCCTTGCTGTCCGTTATGAACGCCTGCTAAGCTATTTGCATGCAGTGCAAGCGTAGTATCAACCAGCTTAACACCGACCGGAATAACGTTATTTGCTACGTCAAAGTAAATAATATTTTGCCCCGTTCTACCGCCGTTAACAGGCGAGGCAAAGCTATTGATAATAATTTGATCTTGTTTCCTACCTATTGCCCAGCCTGCAAGTTTTGGGAATTTACTGGTCGGATCGCTAAGCAGATTAAGCTTATCGTTTCTATCCATGGCAGCCGTCCAATAATAGGCTTGCGCTGTTGCTTGGCGTCTAGTAATTCTTGGAGTTTTAAATTCGGTTAATTTTTCAAGTTTATTCTCATTACCGTCACCGGGTTCATGATAGCCTGCTGCCGTTCTATGTCTCGGCAAAGCTTCGTGAGTGTGCATCGTTTCAAATTGGATGACTTCCGTCTCTTGAGTTTCATTTGTAACGAACTTACGGAGTTTTGAGCCTTCTTGTTGAATAACGAGTCCGATATTGCGAGCGAATTGCTCTTTTAGACCATCGGTAATTTGTTCCATGTTTGTAACCTCTTAAAATTGTTAAACCTAAATAATTAAATATCCGGATATTAAAATATCTTGATATTAATACGTTGATAATTATTTGTGGCTTCTTTTTAAAAGGTTACCGCTATGTTAGCGACCTTACGAGAAGTTATCACTCGTGATTTATCACTTCTTATTGTAAGCAATATCGTATAATTGCTCCATCTGATTCACTGCTTCAGTGTGACCGGTATGATTTTTATCTTTAAATTTTACCATAAAACCCTCATCGGATTCAAGTCTTTTAATCTCTTTTAATGCCGATTCCGCTCCTGTAATTATAGGCTTCTCTGTTCCTGTTATAAGTGAATCGGATTTTAACGTTTCGCCGACTTTAACGAGCAAGTCTACCAGGGCAGGAGAGTAGCTTGATTCTTCTATTAATCCCGCCAATTCTTTCGTTCCGAATTTAGACAAAGCCGCCTGCATCACCTGCATTTTACTATCAAAACCGTCATTATAATGCTTTTTTAACCAATCTATATTTGAACGGCGCAATCCCTCTATTTCTTCCTGCTGTTTTTTTTGTAGATCCATCGAGAAATTATACAAGCTGCCGAGCAGCTTCTCTCCCTGCCTTTTGCTCAGACCGCTTTGGTAAAACATCTCTTCATATTGCTTTAAATACTCTTCATCTTCCGTAGTTCTTTTATCAGTATATTTTTTATCTTCAGGCAAACCTAAACGAGCATAAAACTTATTCCATTCTTCATCAGCTGCATCATTCTTTGGAATAGCAACACGACTATTTAAGCCCTTCTCGGCTTCCAAATAGCTGCTTGCCAACGAGGAAACATCTTTAAACTTACTCAACGATTCTGCTTTTTGCAGATCTTCCGGCAAAGCCCCAAGCCATGACGTACTAGCTGCTTCCCCGATATTATCACTTTGTAATTCTTGTTGCTCTTCTACCATATTTTTTATTCCTAATCAAAAAAATTTTGCTTATTCAATCTTTTTACTATAAATAATTCTTGCATGTTGAATTGTTTAATGGTAAAGTAAAAGTACGTCGTGACTGCGTCGTCTAGCAGGATTGGGCTTTTAGCCCGACACGACGCCTTACTATTCCTTAGGAAACCTTACCAACCCATATCCTTCCACCTCACCGTTTTCTGATCTTCTTAGAGTTGTTGAAAATTGATTGAAAAATCTTTCATCATTTGATTTTACAAATCTTAATGTTGCGCCCGCTACCAAATCTGCAAATTGTATTCCAACACTTAAGTGAGAAGGAGCAATAAACACACCTTCTATTAAGTTATCATGACCAAAATTTATCTCTTCGCCATCCGTTAAAAGTGACGCGTGTAATTCTTGGAGACGTTTATCATCATTAGGCGCACGATGGTCACAAACTACTATTCCGTTTATTTTTTGTCCCGCCACTTGGCTTATATCTCGTAAATAATAATTAAATCTTTCTATTATTTGTTTATATGCATTCCAATATATATCATTAGGAGTTTTTATTTTTTCAAGTTTATAAGCTTTATTTACTTCTGTTATAACGCACATAGTCTTTATTGATTTATAGCGTCTTAAAACTGTAAATAAATTATTTCTTATTAATTCCTTTTCTTCTACTGTTAAATGACTTAAAGAATGTTTTTTTAATTCTTTATTGTGTGGTGCAAAGTATCGCCATTTGATTTCACCATTTATTTTAAATTTTTTCTTTATACGTTCTAGATCAGCTTTTATTTTATGCCAAAATTCTTCCGGTATTATTACTCCTCCTAATACAAAAAATGGTGATTCTTCATTTTTATTTATAGGTAAAGTTACTCCTGATTCATCAATAAATAACGTATGCATTAGTTATTTCCTTCTATATTATTAACGTTATTTTCCAGCTGTGAACAGATATATAAAAATAGCGATCTCTGTCCTTCTAAATAAGCCGTGTGCCGATCATTATCGACTATAAAGTTGCTGCGATACATGCCGCTCATATTTGCCAGATCTTCTAAGATCATTTTACCATCATTTGAGGTAAAAATTCTACTATAAATTTGTGTTAAATCTTTTGCCTTTTGAATTACTATATTTATATCAGAATTAATTTGCTCGCTTTGAGAGTTATTTGTTTCAATTAGAATTTTCATAATCTACTTATATTTTAAATTAAATCAATCTATTTTTTATTGTATCGGTAATTGCGATTGCTGAGCTTGCATTTGCTGTACCTGAGCCATTTTCCGTTGCTGTCTGATTTGCATTACTTCTTTGTCGGGTCTAAGAGGCTATCAGTAAATAAGTGTTAACAAATCAGTTTATTAAGCATTAACCGAATCATAGCAATATAAATCTGATTAGTAGCAGATTTGACAGTATGTTCGTAATGTTTACTTAACCTTCTGAAATTATTTAACCAACCAAAAGTACGCTCTACTATCCATCTAATCGGTAAGATTTCAAATTTTTCTGATTTTCTCTTTACTATAGATAACTATGACGCTTTATTCCTTTTATCTTTTTACCGGCATCATACCCTTTTACTTCACTTCTTTGCGTATTCTTAATTGATTGCGAATCAATTATTCCAATTCTCGGATTTGCTTTTTTTCCCCATTGATTCTCGGCATCTTGAAACCAGTTCTTCATTTATCTTTTGCCATAATCCTCTACGATTCCATTTATTATAATATTCATTAACTATTTTATAATTTGGATATTCTTTTGGTAAATATCGCCACTGACACCCTGTACGGCTCTGATAAAATATTGCATTTACTATTGATCTTCTATCTATTTTTATTTTCCTTCCTTTCTTCTTATAGGCAAAATATTCTTTTATTATTTCCCACTCTTCATCCCCTAATTCACTTGGATAGCTCATAATTCTTTTGCTTTTTTGCTACCTTGTATAACATTTCTTCTTCTATTTTTCTACTATTTATTCTTTAATTTTTATTTACTGATAGGCTCTAATTAGCGGATTTAAAAACTCCGTTTCAATTCTGCCGACCATCGGCGACATCATCCGCATTTGCTCCTCATTCCTTATTTGTACTTCCGTCGCCGTCATTTCCTTATTTTCCTTCTGCATGCGAAATATATCAATATAAGAAGCCTTAAATATCGCATCTCGGCATTTATCTTGTTGCAGCTCCGTACACATAGGATTTTCCACCCTATTTAGTGGGCTTATCTTGTCAAGCGTGCCGTTGCGAAAAAAATTACTTGCTCCCGGCGTATCACGAAGCGGCAAGTGATAGCCGTCCTTCGGTATTAACCAAGAAGGTTGCTCCTGTTTTTGTACAACTTGTATGCCGGTTTTTCTAAAGGAATTTAACAGCTTAATATCCGGTAAAACGTGATGAGCAGGCGCATAGCCGTATACTTCACCTTCCTCCTTAATCCACCTGGTGACGAAAAACGGAAAGTAGGAATAACCGGACTCGGAGATAATTTTTTGCTCAGCTAAATAAATATATTCCGAGCTATAGCCGTGCTGATTGGTTTTACGATTAGTTTTGCTCTTTTCATTGGCAGGAGCTACGATATGTAATATCTCTATTTGTTCATCGGGGTCTTTTAGTAGCTTCTCTTTAAACGGCGCAAAGTCAGACCATTTGTTTGCCGCCGTCTTGACGTTCACCGTAAAAAGTCGATACATCGAATTAACAAAGCCGTATTTATCTTCTTCAAAATAACATTCTTTTAGACTAATATTGCGAAAAAACAGCCCTGACCGCAAATCCGGCTCTTCTTCGACATAAAATATACTAGTGCCAAATGCAGCAAGATTTAAAAAAAACTCGTGTATTTGATTATAAAAATTCGATCCCGGATTATTAAAAATATTTAAGATAGTGTTTTCTATCGTCTCCAACCATAATTTAACTTCCGGTAGCTCGTTTAATGGTTGTTCATCCTCGCTACCTTCTTGCTCTAACAAATTAATATTAAACCATTTAATAGCTCGATTAACCATTAAACTTTGCAAGCCTGAAGCTAATTGCTCCCTTGACCAAATAGAGGTTGAATCAAATATTTCCTTATTGCCGGTGGTTTGCGGACAGACATATTTTTTTAATTCGTCCCACACGGCGTTCCATTTCTCTCGTTTGGTCTTTAGCGTCTCAAAATATTCTATTTTATTACTTAATTCATCACGCATAACTATTTACTCTTTGGGAATAGGGATAATTTGTATTTGCTCTTAAATAAGGTGTTCCTAAACTTCTCGATACTTTTTTAAGTTTCTTCAAAAAATTCATATCATATAATACTTCCGAGCTGTATTTTTTGCCGTCTGCCGAAGTCATTTGCGGTAGCCCTAAACTTAAAGACTCAATATCTCCGAGCGAGGCAATTTTACCTAACGACTCCCCAAGCTGCGGCAAATCCTGTAATTTCGGTATTGTCGGCATATTAAAATGCGATAGCGATTGTTTTAAGCCGCCAAGCTCCGGAATTGCGGTTTTGTTACCGAATAAATCCTGCTGCCGTGAGAAAGGCGTATTACCGTATCCTCTTGCTCCTCTCTCAAACGTTGCTCTCTCAAGTCCTCCAAGACTTTTGCCTTTATTCATCATATTCATATAATGACCGATACCGAGTAAAGGTGCGGCATATTGTAACCCCGTTCCGAGTGACCCAAGCATAGAAGCACCGAAAGACCCGGATGTAGCAGCTGCACCTGCCGTAGCTCCGGTTGTTGCTGCTGCTCCGGTCGCACTACCCGCGGCAGCGGCAGGAGCAAGATACATACCTGCACCGAATGTTAAAGCTGCAAGTGCTGCTCCTTGCGTCAAACCCGTTAGCCTGTTAGCTTTTTTAAGTTTATTTGCCCGAAAACCTACCGCATTTCCCAAATTATCTAAATGTGCTTGGGCGCTATTGCTGTAATTATCTAACTGACTATTTAGGTTTTCAGTCTGTGATTTATGGCTGTTATATTCATTTTCTAATCTTTGTTGTTCATTCTGATAATTGCGGATAACATTCTCTAGTGTACTGCGAGCATTATTAAAATTGCCGGTATCTTGTAATAGCCTATTTTGTTGCGAGCTATAGGAGGACAACCTATTTTCTAAATTAGCTTTTTCACTCTCAAGCCCCGTATGCTCTTTGGTTATGGCGTCCATCTGCTGCCTTATGTTATTCTCTGCTTGCTCTCGCTGCTTCTTTAAATTATCCACGCTAGCGTGATATTTATTTATCTCGCCGCCGGCTTCTTCTTCGGTTAAACCTCTAAGCCTATCCTTTTGCTGTAAAACCGACTCGAACATTGATTGGAAATTACCCGGCAGCTTCTGCATTTCGCTTATTTTACCGGCAAGCGACGGAGCTTTACTTTTAAAAGCTTCAAAGGCTGCCTGCAATTCGTTTGCTTCCGATCCTAAACTTGTTTTTTGCTGCTCTAGATTTTGTAAGCCTCGTTGATATTGCTCCGCCTGCCGGTGTAAATGCCCGCTACTTTGTCCATGCTGATATTTTTGTTGCTCGATACTTTGCAATCTCTGTGCCGATTCGTATAATTGGTTGCTTAAATTATCAATAGCCGTTTGTGCTTCCGAGGCATAGCTGTTATATTCATTTAAGGCATTGTTATAATGGAATTTTTGCCTCTCGGTTTCTCTACCGGTTAAGTACTTGCCGCCCGGTACGTATTTACTTATCGCTCCGGTAATTGCCTTAAACGGCTTTTTAAATATTCCTCCCATATTTAAACTCTTAATTTCTTACTTATCTTTATCATATTTCTAAAGGGTTATAATCGTTAATCACTTTATTATAACGTAAATAATTGTGACTTATGCTTTCCTGCTGCGTGCCGGTTTTAGCATCCATTGCCAGATAACAAAAACTTTCCGTTATATCCGTGCATCTTGTCGAGCTTGAATGAGCAGTGCGTTTATTTGCGTCAAACTCATAAAGTCCGTTTATACCATCACGGCATTTTCGCTCGTCTATTCGTAAATAACTTTGCATCAGTAAATTACGAGCTTTGTTTATCATTTCTTCACGTAAGTACTTTCTTCCTAACTCAAAAGGAGCAAAGCAAAGCTTCTCGGCTATCTCGTTTGCTTGTTGTAGCCTCGTATCTAAAGTCGGCATCTGACGCCTAGCCATATCATGCGGCAATATATTTCGTCCGTAGTTATAAGGTCTAAACCTTAAATGATTTAAATAAAACTCTAAATTTTTACCCCTGTTAATATAGAAATCTATAATATCTATACTTTCTTTCTTTTCCTGCACAAACCAAATAGCCGTGTAATCAACTATACCGATATCCCAATAGGTATTTACTCTATATGCAGGGTCATAAGGTATGTGCGTAATACGCCCCTCGCTTTCCACAATACGCAGCTGCTCTACAAACGTGCCGCCCTCATCGGCTTTTTTATACTTATAAGCCTCAAAATCGCAATAAAGCTCTCTACGCCTTTCAGCCATGTTCATACTTAACGACTTAAGGTTATTGTGGATTAATAGCAGGCGTATATAAGTAAAGTACCCAGGCATTACTTCGAGCTACCATCGGCTCTATTAGCGAAGTCATCGCCACCGGATCATGATAAGAGTACTCGGATATTATCGCTCCTTTAATTCCGACACCTCTAAGCTTTGTATGTCTATCGCTACCGACAAACTGAATTATCGAGCCGTTTTTAAATAGTATTATTTGTTCGGATTTTAAAACTTTATCTATAGCCGATTGCGGTATAAAAGACATATAAGGGCGCCCCTCTAAAGTCATACCCTGCCATATCGCCTTTTTAGCTTGTTCATAGGTTGGATATACATACCAGTACAGCCCAACTTCACGTAGTGCGGCTGCCGTAATCCAGTTAATACCCATTATGTCTTTACCTGATCTTCTATGCCATACCGCTATTGCTATCTTGCCGCCATTATACAGATAACGCCACAAAGGTAATTGAAACGGATAAGGTGACCAATTAACAGGGAATTTTATAGTTTTTTGTTTACTTGTTTTGTTATTACTAGTTATTTGCTTCTTCTTCATTTTCTGCTTCTGCTCTATAAGCTTCTATCTCAAAAATATCCATGTCATTTGAATTTATCTGCATATTATCCGGTTTTTTAATTTCGCTAACGTTTTTGATATTAGTTTGATATTTCGGTGAATTAGCCTTTAAATACTCCAGCAAACTCCTAGAACAATATTTTTTCTTACGTGCTATGCATTCACCTTGTTCGTTATAAGTTAATTCCTCATAGCCGTTAATAGCCCGATCATAGAGTACGGCTTCAGCTCTTTCGGATGCGTATCTAAGCGCAAGACTGACGCATTTAGTTAAATATTTGTCATCATGAATTAGTTTGTGTAAATGTATAGGAGACCCGACTATTACCTTCTTAGCAGCAAGACCGATATTGCCTATTTCGCATAGCTCTTGCAGAAAAATAACAATATTATCCCGGGAGCCGAATTTATCAATCGTGCTAGCCGATATTTTATTTAAATATTTATCAAATAATTTGTAATTTTTTGAGCTATAATTTTTAATCACAAAAATACCTCCAATCCCTGTATTATAGAGGTTTTTGAGCCTTTTTACAACTCCAAATAATCTTTAATACTAACACAATTATTTTTTAATTATTTCAAATTACTCTATTGATAATAATTTATTTGTGTTATAAGTCGTAAAATTATGATTAAAATAAAATATAACCAGGAGGTAGAATTAAGAATAATTATGGATACAAATCAAAAAGATTCAATATTAAGTTGTTTCGATGTAGCTAATTATTTTCTGGTTTTAATAGATAGAGAAGCCGGAGATATTATAACTCAATTAAAGTTGCAAAAATTAATCTATTTTGCTCAAGGCATTCACCTTGCTTTATTTGATAAACCGCTTTTTAATGAAGAGATTGAAGCTTGGGAATTCGGACCGGTAGCACCAAAATTACGTATACCGTTTGGCAACCTAAAAAGAGTACCAATTCCAGCTCCTGGTGAAATGGACTTTGATATTTATACTGAGCAACAAAAACACTTCATTTATAAAATATATTCCATATATGGTGAAATTTCAGCACATCGTTTAAGTGACTTAACTCATATGCATTCTATTTGGCAAGAAGCAATAGAAAGAAAAGACACAACAATTACTAAGCAAGAAATGCATAAATTTTTTCAAAAGTTTTTTACTGATACTTATACCAAAGATAATTTTTTATTACTGCTTCCAAAAGATATAGAAGAAATAGAAAACGCTGAAGATCAATGGTGGATGAATTATGATAGTGGTGTACCTGCCGAAGATATTACAGAGCAGCTCTTAAAAGCTAAACAGAAAAAAGAAGGTAAAAAAATTGAAAGTCATTTGGTCTGATGAAGCTTTAGAGCAGTTAGAGTTTTGGAAACGTAATAACCCTCAAATAATTAAACGAATCCAGCTTTTGATAGATAATATTATTCTAACTCCTTGCACTGGAAAAGGAAAACCGGAGCCTTTAAAATATAACTTAAGCGGCTTTTGGTCTCGAAGAATAGATAATGAGCATAGATTAGTATATTCTTTTAATAAAAAAACTCAAATTATAGAAATAGAAAGCTGCAAAGGACATTATTAAAATTTTATAAAAAACTGAAAATTTTTTTTTATTAACCGATTAATTCCCTCCGCAAAAATTTTTTCAAACTCCCCCCAAGTGTGCCAAGAATGCAGAATCAGAAGAAGAGGATGCAATGCTGTATTTGACATGGTGGAAGGTCCACCGGAATCGAGCTGGTATGAGCAGATTCCAAACAACCTTAAGCTGCTGTATTCTAAGGAATATGGTAGTGAGCGTTAAGGAAAAGGCCCGCAAGGGTCATGTGAGATTTATGTAGGTAAACGAAAGTGAATTGCTGTAATTAAGTGTCGAAAGAGGGTTAAGTTCTCTGTCAAAACCTTTGGCTTTTGGGGGCTGAAGGGATAAGTTAGCTAACTGTCATACAATAGTTGAGCTATCGGCGAGCGGCACAGGAGGCAGTACGAACATAAATTAGGGTCAGATATGGAACTTGGGAATCAATAGCACTTTCCAGCTATTGAGGCAGATGCAGTTGTAGTAGTGAAGAAGCTTCTGTAATGGGAGTGGAGCGAAGGGCTGCATGTGGAGCGACATAAAAAAAAAATTAACAACTAAGCTAATTAAAGAAGGATTAATTAATATTATGTCAAAGAGGTACAACATTGCCTCAAATCCACAAAGAGCCGTATGAGGCGAGAGTCTCACGTACGGTTCTGTGAGCACCTCTGGTCAATACAGGGGTGACTCGATCCCCCTTCCTAAAGCCAAACTACCCCCTACCGTAGATTTAAGTCTCAGATCCGGCAAAAAAATAAGAAAAAACAGCAAAAAGTGGCTAAAAAACAACAATATTTGCCTTAATTTGTTAAATTATCCTTAGCCCTCTGCTGTCCCATCAGAGGGCTAAACACTTAGAACCCTAATAACTATAAGGATTTGATTAGGCTTTTAGTTTCATATGCTCCTTATATGTTCCGGGCAACGAATAACCGGGAAAATAAATATTATAATTACTATAATTTCTTCCTGCTCATACAATTAATCTATAAATATATAAATAACTACTTACTTATTATTAACTATTAATATAAATAATACTTTTATTATATTTAATAATTAAATATTAAATATTTCTTAATAAAGCTCTTCTGATTTTCTTTCAAAAAATAAAAAATTATAAGTTAATAATAATTAGTATTATTCTTTATTATTTCGTTGTTTTGTTCAATGTTCCCCTTATTGCCGCTGAAAAGTCACAAAATTTTTATAATTTTGGTAAATATTAAAAAAATTATAAAAATTATTATTTTATCCGCTGTACTTCCAAAATTTCCCACGGTAATGGTGGTCTAAAGCGTTAATTAACTAATAACGTTTTATATATTAATAATTACTAACTATAAACTTAACAATTAATAATAGGTTTTTTATGTTTAACGTTAAAATTGACGGTACTAATTTTTATAAGCTTCATAATATTGACAAACATGATTTGACTAGAGCTTTTTTTCAAGGCGAAGTAGAATTTAATTTTAAATTAATAATAGAATATTACAGAAAAAATAAACATTTTAATAATATATACCAAAAAATTTATGAGGATTTGACCGCTTGGAATATATATTATGAACCACATGAAACCCAAACTTTTAAAGAAGAATTAATTATGAAGCAAGGTTTTCTTCCTTTTAGTTATGAGGGTAAAAACTTGATCGCTTTATGTAGAGATTTAAATGATGGTTGGTTTCACTGTTACGAAACGCAATTAGAAAGATACGCTCAACAAGTAACTAAAAAAAGTACCGAAGTTTACAATGATAAAGTATTTTATTTAAATAGCTATCGTTGATAAAAAAAGCCTAAAGTTAAGCTAATTTATAAGCTTAACTTTTCTTTTATAAGCACTATATAAGTTTAGTTTAAGCTTTATTTAATAATAATAATTTAATTAGCATAAAATATTATATAAGCGTCGTTATTGTTTCCCGGGGTAGTAACCTAATTATTTTTTTACTTAAGTAATACGGTTGGTCTATCAATATATAGATAATTCATAAATTACTTATTACTAACTATTAATATAAATAATATCTTTATTATGTTTAGTAATTAAATATTAAACATTTCTTAATAAAATTCTTCTAATTCTTCTTTTAAAAATAAAAAATTATAAGTTAAATAATAATTAGTATTAATATAGTTAGTAGTTAGTAATTAATAATTACTAGCTATATTTAATTGCTAACGAAAAATAGCAAATTTATTATTTTATAGTTTTTATAATAAAATATAGCCCTAATATTTAAATTCCCTAACTTTGCCGCAAGAAAGAGACAGTAGTAAAAATAATTACAATAATAATAAAAATAATGATTTCCCGCCTTGACTTCAAAATTACTTCATGACATCGATAGGATAACGACAAAAAAACTAATAATTATATATAAGTAAAAAAATTACACTAACAATAGTAATAAATAAAATTATAAATAACTTATTTTTTGTCTAACAAAGTAAATATATCACAATAAGGACTTTATAAAACAAATTGTGAAATTTAAAACTTTATAAACTTAACAATTAATAAAAAGGGCTTTTATGACTATCTACCATTTAAATAGCGGACTTGAAAAACAATTTTATACTATTCACGAAATAAACTTTGAAGAAGAAAATAATTGTGAAGAAGCGAAATATAATTATGAGCAAGTAGAATATAACAAAGAATTATTTGCGGAATATCACAGCGATGAAGAGGACGTAAATATTGACCCTGACGAACTAGAGGCGGAATTAGAGCAAACATTTTGGGACGGCTTAAGCTATTACAATACATATTACGAGCCCTCAATTTTCGACGAGACAATAGCTTTTGAGTGCGACTTAACGCCTTTTCAATATCGGGGTAAGAATATGTTAGCTTTGTGTAGTAACAATATGAACGTAACTTTGCGACTAGAAGCTTATCAATTGTTAACTAGCAATACAATTGATCCAAAAAGTAAATTCTTTATACGAGAAGGGGAAATTTCTAAGGACGCCGAAGATGTCATAGGGAAAGACATAGCCGAGAGGATTTTAAAAATAATTTAAAAGCAACGGACTAGCAGTACGCTAGTTTTTAGCGTACCTTCGTAACCCTTAGAAACTTTTTAATAAATTAATAACAATAACAACAAAATGAAAGCTTAGTATACAAAACGATAAAATAGAAGGCAACTAAAAAATAACAAATTTAAAAGTATAATTTAATACAACTTAAAATTAACAATTAACAATAAAAAACGAGGTTAATATGGTTATTAACTATTTAGAACGACTTAACAAAAAATTTTATATTATACGTAAAATAGACTTTACGACTAACAGCGAGGCTGAGGCGTTAGAATATAACGACGAATTAATTACTACGTATTACAAAGACAAGCCGGAAATAACTAATAAGAATAATTCGCTGGAGGATAGGCTTGATTTAATATTTTGTAATAATAACTTAGATTATGGCATATATTATGAACCTTTAATTTTTAACGAAATAATAGCTTTAGAATGTGGCTTAATAGCTATTAAATATAATAAAAAGGGTATGTTAGCTTCGCCCTGTTACGGAATGGAGTTAATCGCTTGGCTAGGAAATTATGAATTATTAGCGAACATTATAATTAATAACCGAGGTAACTTTTTTACCTCTACCGGTAAAATTTCTAAGAATTTCAAAAATCTTATGGACAAAAACCTAGCCGAGAAAATCCTAAAAATATATTTAAAAGTATCAAAAACCCTTAACAATAAAACTAAAGAGAATTAGGTTTTTACTAATGATCCACGCCCCTATAAAAGGTGTTTCCGGTTTAAGTTTTATTTGTTTTGAATCGTTATTTTCTTCAACCGCTTCTAATCTACTAAACCAAGATTTATCAATAGCCTCGCCATAGTGTGCTATCAAATATTGCCTTACTTTGTACCATATCGAATTAGGATTTAACCCCGCAAGCCCGATATAACTGTTGCTAAGCGTTTTTGCTGTTTGTTTAGGCGCATTGCCGGTAAAAGGCAAGACTTCCAAACGCTGTATTTCCTGACCATATACCGCTTGTATTTCTTGAAGCAATCGAGTTTTAACATAATCGGACAAAGTAATATTTTTTGTTAATTTTAGTTGATAAGCCTCCGAGGCAATTTTAGAAAACTCACAAGAGCGTAATAAAGGGTAAGCTATATCCGGTTCAAAAACTGCCGCTATCTTTCGCTCTAATTGTGCTTGCGGTGTTGTCTCTTGGCTATATTCTTTTTTCTTTAAATATTCTTCCCTCTTCTTAACGGCAGCTTCAAGCCCAAAATTAAAGCTTTCGTTATTGGCAACTTCTACCGTACGCTTTTCATACAGCAATGCCATAGCCATATAGTTTAATACCGACTTTTTGCCGTAAAATCGATTATCTGGGAGTTTTTCGGCTAGTCTCATCAGTAGATTATTGATATATCGCAGGTTAAACTCACGTCCTGATTTATTTCTTAGCCAAATGCCGTCTTCCTCAGTTAACGGATGGAATTCGGATAATTTCCTACCGCCGCACCATTCTTTTGCCTTATCGATAAGCGTAGAAATGGGATTAGAGGAAGCAGAAGCGGAAGCACTAGAACCAGAACCGGTGGAGTGAGAATTTGCTTCTGACGGGGGTGTAGGAGTTTTTGCAGGGTTGTTTTTATTATTTATTTCTAAATTTTTATTTATAAAATTAGATTCGTCGAGATATCTAGATTTATTTATAGATATACTATTATCTATTATATTGTCTGCTTCTAAAATCTTTCCGTTGAACCCGAAACTTTTTTCCGGTTCAGCAGAAAGATTTTTCCGGTAAGGCTCAAAATTTTTTGCTAGTTTTATACACGGCACATTACGGCATTTTACATAATGTTTTACCACTGTATTTAAAGTAAGCTTAATAAAACCGCCGTCCCGTAATTCCAGCAAACACTGCCTGATACGTTTCTGACATACCCCGAGTAGCTGCTCAAAATAATAATAACTTTCCTGTAACTCATCATTTACCCCGTCGGAAATCTGATCATTTTGTAACTGCGAAACTATCAATGATAAAACTTGCCGAGCGGTTTTACTTAAAATTTTACCGTCGCTAGAGGTCAAATTACGCCATTCAGGCGGTATAAAATTACCGACTAAATTATAAAAAATAGTATCATTTACAGTTGTGGAAGTAGGAAAAGGTGTAACTATTTTTTGCATATTACCTCCCTCTGAAATCCAGTCAGGAAGAGGCTTGGCGAGCTATTACACCGCTCGAAAATTAAGTCAAAAGGCGAATAAAAGGAACATACGGAGTTTTTAGAAAATTTAGAAAAGCCCCAGAAAGCCCTGAAAACCCCAGCAGGAACTGGCGGGAGTGACGGGACTCGAACCCGCGACCTTCTGCGTGACAGGCAGAAGGTCTGGGGTGCAAGCCCCCCTCGCCTCACCGCATTACTATCGGGTTTTAGGGCTTTATTAAAATATACTAAAAACCCCATATGCTCCTTTTATTCGCCTTTTGACTTAATTTTCGATCGGCGTAATAGCTCGCCAAGCCTCTTCTTAACTGGGTTTCAGAGGGGGGTAATATGTCAAAAATAGTTACACCTTTTGACGCAATTTCTATTAAAAATTCTAATTCTAGCGATACCATTTTTTATAATATAGTCGGTAATTTCATCCCTCCTGAGTGGCGTACGCTGACCTCTAGCGAGGGTAAAGTTTTAAGTAAATCCGCACGGCAAGTTTTATCATTGATAGTTTCGCGATTACAAAACGATAAGATTTTAGAGGGGGCAAATGATGAATTAAATGAATTGCAGGAAAGTTATTATTATTTTGAGCAGCTAATAGGGGTATGTCAGAAACGTATAAGGCAGTGCTTGCTTGAATTGCATGACGGCGGTTTTATTAAGCTTACTTTAAATACAGTGGTAAAACATTATGTAAAATGCCGTAATGTGCCGTGTATAAAGCTGGTAAAAAAATTTGAACCTTATAAGAAAAATATTTCCACTGAACCGGAAAAAAATTTCGGGTTAACCGAAAATAATTTTCAACAAGACAATATAATAGATATATCTATATCTAAGTATAAATATAGAGATAAAGATATAGATATAGATAAATCTAATTTTGTTAATAAAAATTTAGAAATAAGTAATAAAAACGACCCGGCAAAAACTCCTACACCCCCGTCAGAAGCAAATTCTCACTCCACCGATTCCGGTTCTAGTGCTTCCGCTCCCCCTCCTGCTTCCTCTAATCCCATTTCTACGCTTATCGATAAGGCAAAAAAATGGTGTGGTGGTAGGAAATTATCCGAATTCCATCCGTTAACCGAAGAAGAGGCAGGCATATTGCGGCTTCGATCAAATCGAGAATTTAACTTAAGCTATATGAATAAATTACTGATGAAACTTGCTGAGCAATACCCAAATAATAAATTTTATAACAAAAAAGCGGTTTTAAATTACATGGCTAAAGCTTTGACTTATGAGCTGCGACAAGCACCGGTCGTGAATAATGAGGGCTTTAGGTTTAAAACGGATGAAGCTACTAAAGCACGAGATGAGTATTTAGCTGAAAAAGAATATAGCTTAGGTACAAGTCAAAAGGCACAATTAGAGCGAAAGATAGCGGCAGTTTTTGAACCGGATATCGCTGAGCCTTTATTACGCTCTTGTGAGTTTTCTAAAATTGCCTCGGAGGCTTATCAACTAAAATTAACAAAAAATATTACTTTGTCCGATTATGTTAAAACTCGATTGCTTCAAGAAATACAAGCGGTGTATGGGCAGGAAATACAGCGTTTGGAAATCTTGCCTTTTACCGGCAATGCGCCTAAACAAACAGCAAAAACGCTTAGCAACGGCTATATCGGGCTTGCGGGGTTAAATCCTAATTCGATATGGTATAAAGTAAGGCAATATTTGATAGCACATTACGGCGAGGCTGTGGATAAATCTTGGTTTAGTAGATTAGAAGCGGTTGAAGAAAATAACGATTCAAAACAAATAAAACTTAAACCGGAAACACCTTTTATCGGTAGCTGGATTACAGGCAACTACGCCCAAGCACTAAGGGCGGCTTGCGAAAGTTATAATTTTACTTTTGAATTAGTAAAAGCCTAATTCTCTTTAGTTTTATTGTTAAGGGTTTTTGATACTTTTAAATATATTTTTAGGATTTTCTCGGCTAGGTTTTTGTCCATAAGATTTTTGAAATTCTTAGAAATTTTACCGGTAGAGGTAAAAAAGTTACCTCGGTTATTAATTATAATGTTCGCTAATAATTCATAATTTCCTAGCCAAGTGATTAACTCCATTCCGTAACAGGGCGAAGCTAACATACCCTTTTTATTATATTTAATAGGTATTAAGCCACATTCTAAAGCTATTATTTCGTTAAAAATTAAAGGTTCATAATATATGCCATAATCTAAGTTATTATTACAAAATATTAAATCAAGCCTATCCTCCAGCGAATTATTCTTATTAGTTATTTCCGGCTTGTCTTTGTAATACGTAGTAATTAATTCGTCGTTATATTCTAACGCCTCAGCCTCGCTGTTAGTCGTAAAGTCTATTTTACGTATAATATAAAATTTTTTGTTAAGTCGGCTCAAATAGTTAGTAATCATATTAACCTCGTTGTTTGTTATTAGTTTATTAAAAAAGTAAAATACCTTCGGTTTAAGAGCTAGTTTTTGGAAGTTGATAGTCTTGAATTTTATCGCCGGAGACTAAGTGGTTATACTTTAATGCTCGTGTATATGCTCTTTGAATCATATCAAGCATATCCTTTTCTATAAAAGTTTCAGCGTAATCATGAAATTTACCTTCGGAGGTAAAATAGTATATATTATTAGTAATTATAACATCCGTTAATAATTTATATGCCCTTAGCCGAGCAGTATAATGACCTTTCTCTCGATTCTGCAAAGCTAACATATTTTTACCTTGATATTTAAAAGGCATTAAAGTGCATTCCAAAGCTATTGCTTCATTGAAAGTTTTAGGTTCATAATACGTGCCTTGGCAACCTATTTCGCTCCAAAACATTTCGTTGATTTGATCAGCCCAGTCGTTATAGTCATTGGTCGGCTCTAATTCATCTTGATAATATTCGCCGATTAATTCCTCGTTATATTCTACTGTTTCAAAATCATCATTAACCGTAAAGTCTATTTTGTGTACTATAAGTTTGTTATAATCATTTTCATTAGTCATATTAACCTCGTTTTTTATTGTTAATTGTTTATTAAAAAAGTTACGAAGGTACGCTAAATAAATAATTTAGCGTAGCTTAAGCCGGTTTAAATAGGTGCAATCTGTTCAAATATAAGTTCTTCACCCCGGCTATCAGTAATAGCCCCACCTATTGCTAATGCTTTATTAGTCATTTTATGTTTAAATACTCCCTTAAAACAGTCATAAGGTAACCAAAAGTCAGCGTGGTCTTCGTCATCGTCGGATTCTTGTCTTACACGATTGATTTTTAATTGAAAATTACTGCACTTGTTGCCGTACTTGCCGCTTGCTTTCGTCGATATTTTGTTGTTATTTAAATAAATATTAAAACGTTCGCTTAAATTTTCCGACGTTCTTGCTATCACTATGCACGTTATTAGCGTTTCAAATATATCTGACAATTCTTTTACTTCTTTTTCCGTACAACCATTATTATTAGAGTAAATAATTTTGGTTTTAATATCATCGATGTTTAATTTAGTATTAGTAATTTTATATTTAGCCATATTAACCTCGTATTTTATTATTATTATTTATAAGACCTTATCTATAGTGGTCGGCTTTTTGGTAATCGTGTCCACAAGCATAGCTTCTATTTTAATATTTATATTTTCCCGCTTATGGTTAAACGTACCGATAAACAAATCAAAATTTTTAGTTTCTAATTGCTTGCCTTGATAATCGTCGGGGGTGATAGAAAAGTTTTTACGTTCAATAGTAAGGATAAATTTGCCTCCTCCCTGTGAGCATAGGTATTGGTCATTTTCTATATCAACTTGTACTTCGCTAGCTAGTGTTATTCCGGTTACGTATCTTATAATCGCTTCAAATTCCTCCGCAAATAATCCGACTAGCACTTTGTTACAATTGTACTCGGTAACTTTTATTAATTTTAAATTAGCCGGCACTGTCCACTCTTTAGAAATAATCATAAATTAACCTCGTTTTTTATTATTAATTATTAATTGTTAAGTTTATTAAAGTTTTAAATTTCACAATTTATTAATAGTTAAGTTGTTATTGTGATCTATTTACTTCATAACGATAAAAAAATATTTATTTATAAATTTATTTATTACTATTGTTAGTGTAATTTTTTTACTTATATATAATTATTAGTTTTTTTGTCGTTATCCTATCGATGTCATGAAGTAATTTTGAAGTCAAGGCGGGAAATCATTATTTTTATTATTATTGTAATTATTTTTACTACTGTCTCTTTTTGGCGGTAAAAGGGTAAAAACCTGATAAGAATAAGGATTTGTAAGTTTGTTACAAACTTTATAAAGTAGGAAAGATAAGTATTTACGATTTTTTATTACTATTTTATTGTTATTATAATTATTTTTATTAGTGTCTCTTTCTTGCGGCAAAGTTAGGGAATTTAAATATTTGGGCTATATTTTATTATAAAAACTATAAAATAATAAATTTGCTATTTTTCGTTAGCAATTAAATATAGCTAGCAATTATTAATTACTAGCTATATTAATACTAATTATTATTTAACTTATAATTTTTTATTTTTAAAAGAAGAATTAGAAGATTTTTATTAAGAAATGTTTAATATTTAATTACTAAACATAATAAGGATATTATTTATATTAATAGTTAATGATAAGTAATTCATAAATTACTTATCTGTTTATAGATTAATTGTATTACTTAAGTAAAAAAATAATTAGGTTACTACCCCCGAAACAATAACAACGCTTATATAATATTTTGTGCTAATTAAATTATTATTATTAAATAAAGCTTAAATTAAACTTATATAGTGCTTATAAAAGAAAAGTTAAGCTTATAAATTAGCTTAACTTTAGGCTTTTTTTATCAACGATAGCTATTTAAATAAAATACTTTATCATTGTAAACTTCGGTACTTTTTTTAGTTACTTGTTGAGCGTATTTTTCTAATTGCGTTTCGTAACAGTGAAACCAACCATCATTTAAATCTCTACATAAAGCGATCAAGTTTTTACCCTCATAACTAAAAGGAAGAAAACCTTGCTTCATAATTAATTCTTCTTTAAAAGTTTGGGTTTCATGTGGTTCATAATATATATTCCAAGCAGTCAAATCCTCATAAATTTTTTGGTATATATTATTAAAATGTTTATTTTTTCTGTAATATTCTATTATTAATTTAAAATTAAATTCTACTTCGCCTTGAAAAAAAGCTCTAGTCAAATCATGTTTGTCAATATTATGAAGCTTATAAAAATTAGTACCGTCAATTTTAACGTTAAACATAAAAAACCTATTATTAATTGTTAAGTTTATAGTTAGTAATTATTAATATATAAAACGTTATTAGTTAAATAACGCTTTAGACCACCATTACCGTGGGAAATTTTTGAAGTACAGCGGATAAAATAATAATTTTTATAATTTTTTTAATATTTACCAAAATTATAAAAATTTTGTGACTTTTCAGCGGCAATAAGGGGAACATTGAACAAAACAACGAAATAATAAAGAATAATACTAATTATTATTAACTTATAATTTTTTATTTTTTGAAAGAAAATTAGAGGAGCTTTATTAAGAAATATTTAATATTTAATTATTAAATATAATAAAAGTATTATTTATATTAATAGTTAATAATAAGTAAGTAGTTATTTATATATTTATAGATTAATTGTATGAGCAGGAAGAAATTATAGTAATTATAATATTTATTTTCCCGGTTATTCGTTGCCCGGAACATATAAGGAGCATATGAAACTAAAAGCCTAATCAAATCCTTATAGTTATTAGGGTTCTAAGTGTTTAGCCCTCTGATGGAATAGCAGAGGGCTAAGGATAATTTAACAAATTAAGGCAAATATTGTTGTTTTTTAGCCACTTTTTGCCGTTTTTTCTTATTTTTTTGCCGGATCTGAGACTTAAATCTACGGTAGGGGGTAGTTTGGCTTTAGGAAGGGGGATCGAGTCACCCCTGTATTGACCAGAGGTGCTCACAGAACCGTACGTGAGACTCTCGCCTCATACGGCTCTTTGTGGATTTGAGGCAATGTTGTACCTCTTTGACATAATATTAATTAATCCTTCTTTAATTAGCTTAGTTGTTAATTTTTTTTTATGTCGCTCCACATGCAGCCCTTCGCTCCACTCCCATTACAGAAGCTTCTTCACTACTACAACTGCATCTGCCTCAATAGCTGGAAAGTGCTATTGATTCCCAAGTTCCATATCTGACCCTAATTTATGTTCGTACTGCCTCCTGTGCCGCTCGCCGATAGCTCAACTATTGTATGACAGTTAGCTAACTTATCCCTTCAGCCCCCAAAAGCCAAAGGTTTTGACAGAGAACTTAACCCTCTTTCGACACTTAATTACAGCAATTCACTTTCGTTTACCTACATAAATCTCACATGACCCTTGCGGGCCTTTTCCTTAACGCTCACTACCATATTCCTTAGAATACAGCAGCTTAAGGTTGTTTGGAATCTGCTCATACCAGCTCGATTCCGGTGGACCTTCCACCATGTCAAATACAGCATTGCATCCTCTTCTTCTGATTCTGCATTCTTGGCACACTTGGGGGGAGTTTGAAAAAAATTTTTGCGGAGGGAATTAATCGGTTAATAAAAAAAAATTTTCCGTTTTTTGATAAATTTATATTTTTGTAAATAGCTAATCTATTCAAATAATAATTTAACATTCAACCTTGCTATAAAACAGATAATTAACAGCTAAAATTGCTTGGATAAGGTTATGTTTATTTAAGGCAAAATTCCGATGGTTAATTTCGGTAAATAATTCGTTGTCGTTCCTCTCTATTCCAAAGCCGTTAAGTGTCGTTTCTAAAAATTTTTGTCTAGCGGGATAGTCCAATGCATATCCTGATTGCTCTAAATCTTCAAGAGTATAACTATCATCAGTCAGGATATAATAGTTTTTTTCCTGCTTTAGATAAATTTGGATATAATCATTATGCCGATCAAGGTAGGGAGTAGTGATCTCTATGCAATTTGTTAATTGCTGCCAATCTGTTTTATCTTTTAACCATGTATGATAATCATCTATAAAAAATTGAGGCGTTTCAATCACGTAAATAATCCCTTTCTAAAGTTTAGTAGTTTAATCATTAATCAATAACCTACATTAATCAACAGCTGTCTTTATCATAAGTTGAAAGTATTTTATAACAAAAATATTGATCTTCAGCATCTTCTATTTGCTTATTAATATCTTGAATATCAGATTTTAAAAAATCTCTTTGGTTTCTTTTTAGTAATAACTTATCGAAGAAAAATTAAAAAATATTCAAGCTAGTAAGATATTATTATAAGCTTGGGTTAAACTGTTTCTTCTGAATTATTATTAGAATCTATGGCGTGATTAATACGTTAATTTTTTGTTTTACAGCTTTAGCATATCTTTGGATACTTAGAAAATTAGGGATATGATGTCCGCTTTCCATTCTTGCTATTTGAGCTTGAGAAGTAGACATTTTTTTAGCAACATCGTTTTGAGTCATATGAGAGGCAATACGTGCTCTTATTAAAGTTTCTGCTATCTCAAATTCTATTTTCCGTTCTTCATAAGCTTTTGCTACTTTAGGGTTCAATAATAACTCTTTTTTAAATTCCTCAAAGTTTTTCATAACAACCTTCCTTTAATCTAGTTTTAGCTATTAAAATGGCAGCTTTAGGGGTTTTTTC